>JBOHED010000433.1:0-5521 GCA_050700915.1 Actinopolymorphaceae bacterium
GAGAAGACGGTGATGACTCCGATCCATCCGGGCGAGATCCTCCTCGAGGAATTTCTTCGTCCCTTGGGCATCAGTCAGTACCGGCTGGCCGCGGAAGTCGGCGTTCCCGCCCGCCGGATCAACGAGATCGTGCACGGCAAGCGCAGGATCAGTGCTGACACCGCCTTGCGGCTCAGCCGCTACCTTCACACGTCCGAACGATTCTGGATGAACCTGCAGGCGCGCTACGACCTCGAGGTCGAGAAGGATCGCCTGGGCGAGACGCTCGACGAAATCCAACCGTTCGAGACGGCCAGCTGACGGGGTCGCTGCCGTCTCTCAAGGTGCGGTCGGTCCGGGTCGGCAGGCTACCTCCGCCTCACGGCTCCTCGACGCAGCCGGTTTGGCAGCCGGTCAGGAGGCGCGGACGCCGGGGTGGTACTTCGGCACCCGCATGCTGACCTTCGTCCCCGCACCCTCCGCGGTCTCGACGACGAGCCCGTACTCGTCGCCGAACACCGCCCGCAGTCGCTCGTCGACGTTGCCGAGTCCGATCGAGTCCGAGCCCGGGTCTCCGGCGAGTGTCCGGCGTACCCGCCCTGGATCCATCCCCACCCCGTCGTCCTCCACCGCGATCAGGCATTCGTTGCCCATGTCGGACGCGTCGATCGTGATACGCCCCGTCTCGGGTTTGTCCTCCAGACCGTGGCGTACGGCATTCTCGACCAACGGTTGCAGGCACAGGAAGGGGATCGCGACCGGAAGCACCTCAGGCGCGATCCGGAGTGTCACCTGGAGCCGTTCGCCGAAGCGGGCCTTCTCCAGGAGCAGGTACCTGTCGATCGAGCGCAACTCCTCCGCCAGGGTCGTGAACTCACCGTGCCGCCGGAAGGAGTACCGCGTGAAGTCGGCGAACTCCACCAGCAGGTCTCGCGCGCGCTCCGGATCGGTGCGGACGAACGACGCGATCGCCGTCAGCGAGTTGTAGACGAAGTGCGGCGAGATCTGCGCCCGGAGCGCCCGCACCTCGGCCTCGATCGCGCGCGTCCTCGAGCGGTCGAGTTCGGCGAGTTCCAGCTGACCGGAGACCCAGCGGGCCACCTCGGTGGCGGCCCGTACCAGACCGGCGGAGGTCTCCCGGCTGTAGGCCTGCAGCGTCCCCACGACCCGGTCGTCGACCGTGAGAGGGGTGACGACGACGTGGCGTACGGGACAGTCGGGCTGGCCGCAGGCCACCTGGTCCGGGCCGAGGGCATCGGTACGTCCCAGCCGAAGGGAGCCTTTCGCGAGCGGGACGGCCTGCGCGTCGTGGAGGTCGTTGCCGGTGCCGTCCCAGGCGAGCAGGCGCGCGGAGTCGGTGAGAGCCACCGCCGACGTGCCGAGCAGGGCCCGCAGGTGGCGCGCGGCGCGTTCGGCGCTGACGTCGTTCAGGCCGGTACGCAGGGGAGGCGAGGCGAGTGAGGCCGTGTGCAGCGTACGGAAGGTCGCCTGGTCGGCGGGAGTGCCGAAGTGCCGTCGACGGCGCACCAGGCGGGCGAGGACGACGGCGGCCGCGACCACGACGAGCCCGACGGCGAGCGGGGGTAGCAGGTCCCTCACGCCGGACACGGTACGACGCCGGCGCCTTGCGTGACGGTCGCCCTGCGCCAATGGGGATTGCGTGAGGGGTCCCCTGCGCTCATAGGTTCGCGTGAGGGGCGCCCTGCACCAGTGCCGCCTTGCGTGAGGGGCGCCCTGCACCAGTGCGGCTCTGCGTGAGGGGCGCCCTGCACCAGGGCGGGATCCCCGCTGGTGACCACGGAACGTGTCGGCGGCCGGCCTACCGCGTGATCAGCCGCTCGCCCGACCACTCGAAGTCGTACGACTGGGAGCACTGGGCACCCTCCTCGGGTGCGAGGCGTACCCGCACTCTCGGCCCGGACGGTTCGCGCCCGGCCGCCACACCGCCTTGCGTATTGACGACGGTCAGCTCACACACGCCGGGCCGGCGCGAGGCGTCGACGGGCCAGCCACCCGCCCGACCCACGACGGCAGGGTCGGATCCGAGCGGCGTCCAGGCGCCGTCCCGCCAGCGGTACGGGCGGAGCCGCACCGTCGCGCCATCGGCGTACTCCCGGGCATAGACCAGCTCGAGCCGGACCCGCAGATCGTCGCCCGCGGTCGCGACGGCGAGCGTTGGCTGTTGCTTGCGCGCGGGTCCGGGAGGTAGGGCCGTGCCCGTGGGGCCGGCTGTCTCGGCCGGACCCGCCGACTCCGCCGGGAGCGGCCCGGCGACCGACGGTGGGCGGATCAGGTGAGGCCCGATCAGCACACCGAACGTCGCGACCGCCGCGGTGGCGGTGGCCAGTCCGAGCAGGAAGGTACGCCCGGCTCGGAGTCCCGCCCACCAAGGCGATCGGCCGGTACGCAGCCGGCGGTGTACCTTGGTCCATGCGTCCGGGCTGACCCGCGCCCGGGCGGCGTCGGACCGCAATGCCGTACGCAGCCGGCGTTCGAGCTCATCTGGTAGGCGCGGATTCTGACCTACGCGCGGATCCTGACGCGGGTCCGGCGGTGTCGGTGTTCCCGGATGGTCGTTCATCGCTGCTTCGCCCTCCCGTTCGGGTCGAAGTCGCCTGGCGCGGGGCCTGGTTCCGGGCCTGGTGTCGCAGCCTTCTCCCATTCCTTGGCAAGGAGCCGGAGGGCGCGGTGAGTCTGGCTCTTCACGGTGCCGACGGAGATTCCGAGGACCCGGGCCGTCTCCTCCTCGGACAGGTCGGCGTAGTACCGCAGGACGACGCACTCCCGCTTCCGCAGCGGCAACCGGCGTACCACCTCGGCGAGGTCGAGCGCGGTGCTCCGGTCGTCATCCGGGGGAGGGACCGGCTCGGCAGGCGTTGGCTGGTGCCGCCACTCCAGTACCCTCCGCCGGTGGCGTTGCCGGACGAGATTGACCAGGGTCGTACGAAGGTATGCCGGTGCCGCTTCCGGTGCCCGGAGCGTGGAAAGCCTGGGCCACGCGCGGACGAACGCATCCTGGGCGAGGTCCTCCGCGACGTTCCTGTCGCCGGTCATGACGAAGGCGAGCCGGGTCAGTTCGGCGTACCTCTCGGTGAAGAGGCCTTCGAGCGCGGCCTGGTCTGCCGCCGCACCCGAGCGTTCGACCACAAGCGGTGGATACCGCTGCGTATCCGCGTCCCCGCTCGTGTCCGGTGCCGCGCTCATCTGCCCGCCGCCCCCCGATCGTCGCGAGGACGTGGCGGCGGACATGTGCGGAGGACGACCGGGCGGCAGGAGGAGGCTGCCTCCGTGTGGAGGCGGCCGGTCATTCGGGTGGGGCGGCGTTCACGGTGGCCGATCATGGTGGTGGGGCGGACTTCACGGTGGTCGATCATCCGTCCACCAGCCGGCCGCGGTCGACCACGAACCGCACGGACCCAGCGCATCCGGCGCTCGGGCCGTTGCTGAGAGTGATCGCAGCACTCGGCTGCGGCTGATCGCCGACGGACAGTTCACACACGCCGCCCAGGTCGGTCACGGTGTTCCAGAACCACGCGCCGCCCTCGTCCCGCGGGAGCACCGGCCGCCGACCGACGGGAACCCATGCCCTGTCCCTGCGTACGAAACCCGCGACCTCGACGGTGGCGGTGGGCATCCCGCTCTCGTCCGGGCTCTTGCGCGCGACGAACTCGACCCGGAACTCTCCGGCTGCCGCGGCAGCGATCTCCTTCACCGCGGTGTCAGGGGCGGCGGCGCGCGCGTCGGTGGAGGCTGACGCCATCGACATCGCCAGGACGAGCAGGACGGCCGCCGCGAGCAACCCGATCGTGCGGTGGCATCGTTCGTGCGTACGTCTGGAAGGCAACGGGATCAGTGCCTCGGCTCGCACAGGTGACCGCCTCCCTCCGCCGATCGTGCGGAATCTCCGAACATCGCGCTGACATCGAGCCCACGTTGATCTCCGACGCCGGCCTCGGGCGGAGGCCGGCGTCCCGTCAGCCTGAACGATGCGTACGTCGCGAGAAAGGTTGCCCTCACCGGGGCGTACGCAAGTTGTTGGAGGTGTGTCGGGATAGAAGCCGACGAAGCTCCAACAACTCGCGGGGCGCCCGCGCGCGCCCGCCTCGCCTCACGAGCGGCCCAGCCGCAGGCCGCTCGCGGCCAGGGCAGGCGCGCTCAGTCGAAGTCGGTCGGCCGCGTGGGGTCGCGGTGGTGAGCCAACAGCGTCGCGAGCTGATCGACGGTCGAGCGGGCGGTGGAGAGTTCGGGCAGCTCGTCGAGGCCGAAGAACCCGACGTCGGTGGTCTCGCCGTCCAGACCGGCCCGTGGAGCGGCGTCGTCGACGCGCTCGACCATGAAGAACAGCTTGTAGATATGCCAGGGACTCCGCGCGTGCCCGTTCCGCCTGGAGCCGTCGTGGACGGCGGCCAGCTTCGCGGCGCGGACCGTCAGCCCGGCCTCCTCGCCGAACTCCCGCTCCACCGCCGCTGACGGTGTGTCCATCGCGTCGGCCCAGCCACCCGGCAGGGTCCACCGGCCGTCCCGCGCCTCCCGGATCAGCAGGATCCTGCCGTTCTCGACGAGGGCGCCGCGCACATCGACCTTCGGGGTGGCGTGTCCGGCTTCGGCGGCGAGGGCGGCTCGGAAGTCGGCCGGGTCGGCTCCGGAGAGCATCCCCATGACCTCGGCGGTGATGGCGTGGATGCGTTCGTAGCGTGCGGTTTCGTACCGGTCGGGCTGGTAGTTCAGGCCGTTGCGCGCGAGGGCGGCCAGCTCGACGGCGAGTGCGTGGAGGCGTCGTCCGGCCGCCAGGGTGTCGTCCGCGCTGTCGTCCACGGCGCTGTCCACGGCACAGGCCGCTACGCCGTCCACGGCACAGGCCGCTGTGCCGGCTGCGGTGGTGGACGTCCTGGCCGCGTCGGGCCCGGTCGTGACCTCAGGGTCCGGCGTCATGTCGCCAAGTCTGTCAGGGCCGTGGTGCGGCCGTCGCGGTCCGCCTACCGTCTGGTCCGGGTTCGGTAGCAGGTGGTGATGTACGGCATCACGAGCCCGTCCGGCTGCCGCGCCGTCATGTCGTACAGCTCGCCGACCTGGTGCAGGACCTCCTGCCGCTCACCGGGCGGAAGCGTCGCGACGTACGAACGGGACGCGACGAGATGCAGCAGGCCGTCCCGGTCGAGCTTCTGCCAGAGCCGGAATCCGGCGTACTCCGGTGGGGCGAACATCCGGCTCCACTCGAGCTTCTCGATCAGCTCCTCCGCCTGGCGCGCCTCGAGCCGCTCGGCCGATGCCAGCAGGCTGGACAGCTGCCGTACCCACGGAACCGACTCGTCGCGGTAGTTCCACACCAGGCCGAGGGTGCCGCCGGGCTTGAGCACCCGGGCGATCTCCGCGAGCGCGACGTCGGTGTCGAACCAGTGGAACGCCTGTGCGACGACGACCGCCTCGGCGCACGAGTCGGCGAGCGGGATCTTCTCGGCCACCGCCTGGATGGGCGTCGCGGCCGGCACCTGGCGGACCAGCCGGGCGAGCATCGGTCCGGCGGGCTCGACCGCGATGACCC
>JBOHED010000434.1:0-4180 GCA_050700915.1 Actinopolymorphaceae bacterium
GGTCACGCGGTGTCCCTCTGTTGTCTGTCATCGATGCTCACCTCACATGCCAGCGACCTGGCGTGGATATCTGCCCGACAGCTGGCGTGGCCCGGGCGGTTCTACGACCGTGCTCAGCTCCTCGTACCGGAGATCACCGCGGGGCATTCCGGCCGCGGTCAGTTCGGCGACCGCGTGGGAGACCATCCCTGGCGAGCCGCAGATCAGCCCCGACCGTCCACGCCACTGGCGGCTCCGGGCGGCGACCGTGCCCACCAACCCGCTCTCGCCGGGGAACGACGGATCCTCCGAAGCCACCCCGGTGTAGTGGAACCAGGGCCGCCTGGCCAGGTGCCTCAACTGGTCGTGTTCGTAGAGGTCCCAGGCAGTACGCCCACCATGGAAGAGGTGAACGTCCGGTGCCACCCCGTCCGCGAGCCACTCCTGGTCGATCTGTTCCAGGACGGCCCGTAGCGGGGCGAGTCCGGTGCCTCCGGCGACCATCAGGACGTCGCGGTGGTCACCCTGCCGGCGGGTCAGGCGGTTGCCTACGGGCGGGCCGAGGCGCACGGTGTGCCCGGCCTTCACCGAGTGGGCAAGGGCGCCGCTGACCTGGCCGCCGGCCACGACCTGGACGTGCAGCTCGATCGTCCCGTCGTCGCGTGGAGCGTTCGCCGGGCTGAAGTAGCGCCACAGCCGCGGACAGAGCGACGTCTCGACCGAGATCGACTGCCCCGGTAGGTAGCTGAACGGCCGCTGCGGATGAAGCTGCAGCACGGCGACGTCGAGGGTCCGGTTTTCGATGTCGACCACGTCGGCGGCCCACCAGGCCGGGCTGGTGGCGGCCGATTCCGCGGCGGCCTTGACCATCACGTCGGCGATGACGTTGTACGCGTCCGTCCAGGCATTGCCGAGCTGGTTGGACCAGGACGAGCCCATGAAGTGCTTGACGGTGGCGATGAGGGAGGCGCCCACCGTGTCGTAATGGTCGGCGACGACGGCGAACCGCCGATGGTCGCGGCCAAGTTGCATGAGGAACGGCGTGACTTCCTCGAGCTGGTCGACATTGCTGACAATCCTGCCGAGAGCGCCAACCAGTTTGTCGCGCTGCGCGGCCATCGTCACGGGAAACATCGTTCGCAACTCAGGACGCGACAGGAACAGGTGTGAGTAGAAAAAGAGCGGGACCTGGTCACCTGCGGCGGTGACGCGCTCCCAACTCCTCTTCAGTGCGGTCGAGTCCACGTCGGACGACCGGTTCAGCTCTGAACGAGGTGGAAATTGCCCTGCATACATGTGTGTTCGGTGCCGGCCTGCTCGGTCACCGGGTAGGTCATGAGTCCTCCCCATTGGCCCCGTGTGGTTGCGGCCCCCCGGAGTCAAGTGGCATTGCTACCAGTGGGCCAGGGCAATGCGCAACTAGTCGTCCGTTTCTCTTCATTTCTTGACATGACCGGCCGGTTAATCGGCGCGAATAGCGGCTTTGACGGCGACATCAGTCAATAGCGAATAAACAACCTTTAGGCGTACTAAGAAACATACGTAAGAAATGTCCGAATCACGAGGTATGGACTACGTTCCGCTCATGCCGGCGACACATGCGAACTGGCACCCGGGGTGGTCGGGCCGTAGCGCTCCTTCTCCTTGGCGAGGTCGAGGGGCCTGATGCTCCTGCGTCCGGCGAGGACGGCCGGGTCGATCCGGTCCGGGGGTACGAACCACGCGATCTCGAACTCGATCCCGTCGGGGTCGGCTCCGTACAGACTCTTGCTCGTGCTGTGGTCGCTCGTCCCGACCAGTGCACCCGCCTCGACCAGTCGGTGGTGGACGGCCTCGAGCTCGGCGAGGGTGTCGACCTCCCACGCGAGGTGGTACAGCCCGACGGTCCCCTTGCCGGCGGTGGACGGTCCCGCCTCCGCGCCGACCTCGAACAGGCCCAGGTCGTGGTCGTTGTCGGATCCCGCGGCCTGCAGGAACGCCGCGCCGGTGAAGCCCTCAGGCGTCATGTCGACCGGAGCGAAGCCGAGGACCTCGGTGTAGAACTCCACGCTGCGCGCAACGTTTCGGACATAGAGCACCGCGTGGTTCAGACGGGTGAGGGGCATCGCGGCTCCGATCGTCGGTGAAGGTCCCACCCGTCGACGCCATCGGTCAGGACTTCGACGGGGCTGACGCCAGCGTAATCCGGGACGGAAGGTCAGTGGTTCGGGTCCAAGGTCCCGCCCGGATTGCCCCGCGACGCCGGTTCGGTGACGGTGGCTCGGCCCAAATCTAGGTACCCATCTACGTAGAGCCCCCGATGCGTGGGCCATCTGCCGGAGCGACTGTGGTCTAACGGCACCCAGGGGCAATGACCAAAGTCCCGACCAGGCGCCAGAGATCTGCCCAGGAAGTTCGACCGACCGTTTCGACACGTTGACCAAAGGCCCGAGGTATCCGATGCCCTTCGTCACCAGCCCCGCAGAGGCGCCAGCGGAAGCCCGCGTCGCCCCCGCGTCGCGCCCCGGCCGGTCCGCCCTGCGTACGCCGCGTACGAACCGGCAGCAGGTCTCGAGCGTAGCGACCATGCCGACCCCGCCGGCCACGCCGGCCACGCCGGCCACGCCTCAGGCCGCGCTGAACGTGCCGCTCGCCCCCGGTGCGCCGAGTACGCCCGGCTGGTGGCGGAACGCGGTGATCTACCAGGTCTACGTCCGCAGCTTCCACGACGCGAACGGCGACGGGATCGGCGATCTCGCCGGTGTCCGCGCCAAGCTTCCCTACCTTCGGATGCTCGGTGTCGACGGACTCTGGCTCAACCCGTTCTACCCTTCGCCGCAACACGACCACGGCTACGACGTCGCCGACTACACCGCGGTGGATCCCGAATGCGGCACCGTCGACTGCTTCGACCGGTTGGTCGCCGAGGCGCACCGGCTCGACATCAAGGTGATCATCGACGTGATCCCGAACCACTGCTCGATCGAGCACCCGTGGTTCGCCGCCGCGTTGCGGTCCGCTCCGGGAAGCCCGGAACGTCAGCGGTTCCACTTCGCCGACGGCAGGGGCAGCAATGGTGAGCTGCCGCCGAACAACTGGCGTTCGATCTTCGGCGGCTCGGCCTGGGAGCGCACCACGACCGCGGACGGCTCGCCCGGCCAGTGGTACCTCCACACCTTCGCCCCGGAGCAGCCCGACTTCAACTGGCGCCACCCCGACGTGACCGACCACTTCGACCGGGTCGTCCGGTTCTGGTTCGACCGGGGAGTGGACGGCCTCCGCATCGACGTCGCCCACGGCCTGCACAAGCGGGACGGGCTGCCCGACCACGAGTACGCGGACCGTGACGAGCTCACCGGCGACCCGGTGAATCCGTACGCCTGGAACCAGCCGGAGGTGCACGACGTGTGGCGGCGGTGGCGCGCCATCGCCGACGAGTACATGCACGCCGACGGCCGCGAGCGTGTCCTCATCGGTGAGGTCGGGGTCCTTGACCCCAGGCAGCTCGCCAACTACCAGCGCCCGGACGAACTGCACCAGACGTTCTTCTTCGAGTTCCTGCACACCGCGTGGAACGACACCGACCTGTGCGGTGTGATCGACGCCGGTATGAAGACGATCGCCGCCTCTGGCTCGGCCGTCACCTGGGTGCTCAACAACCACGACGTGCCCCGCTCGGTGACCCGCTTCGCCGGCGGCGCTCCCGGCGCGGGTCCCGGGGACCTGGAGCTCGGCCGGGCGCGTGCCCGGGCGGCCGCGCTGCTGATGTTGGCCCTTCCCGGGTCGGCGTATCTCTACCAGGGTGAGGAACTCGGCCTTCCCGAGGTCGTGGACCTGCCGGTCGAGGTGCTCACCGACCCGATGTACAAGCGGACCAGTGGCGTACGACGTGGCCGGGACGGCTGCCGTGTACCCCTCCCGTGGGCGTCGGACTCGCAGGGCTCGCTCGGGTTCTCCCGCGGCAGCGGTGCCCGGCCCTGGCTTCCCCAGCCGGGGTGGTTCGCCAAGCTGGCTGTCGACGAGCAGCTGCGTGACGGCGGCTCGATGCTGCACCTCTACCGCGAGGCCATCGCCCTGCGGCACCGTATCCCGGCGCTGGCGTCGCACGACCTGCGCTGGTTGCCGAGCGAGCCGGGCGTTCTGGCGTTCACCCGCGGCGACGGGTTCGCCTGCATCGTCAACTGCTCCTCGCGGCCGGTTGCCGCACCCGCGCAGGGGGAAC
>JBOHED010000435.1:0-7069 GCA_050700915.1 Actinopolymorphaceae bacterium
CCCTGTCGGAGCGTGACCTGGTAGTTCTGCTCGTTGATCGGTCGGAACTCGTCGTAGATCGTCTGTTCCTGGCGGAAGTTCTTGGCGACCGCGATGCCGCCCATCGTCTCCTGGACGTTGGAGTTGACCCGGGCGAGCGAGCGTTGGGCGCGGCGGGTGGTGTCGCGGGCGACGCGCCGGAACGCCAGTGCGATGGCGATCACGATGGGGGTGATCGCGAGTGTCAGCAGGGCGAGCCCCACGTCGCGGACGAAGAGCAGTGCGGTGATGAAGCCGACCAGGAGTACCTGGCTCAGCAGGTTCATCGTGAGCGTCACGGTGTTGGCGAAGTCGTCGGTGTCGGAGGTGACGCGGCTGACGATCTTGCCCGACGGATTCTCGTCGTAGAAGGACAGATCGCGTTTGAGCACAGCGGCAAAGGCGTGCTCGCGGATGGTGAGTACGACGTCGCCCGTGACGCGGGCGCTGAGTGCCTGTCGCACGTAGTTGGTTCCCCAGGCGAGGACACCGGACAGGAGAATGAGCGCCACGAGGATGGTGAGGAACGAGTTGGACCGGTCGTCGGCGAGTTGGTCGATGCCCCAGCTGATGACGACCGGCAACACCGACTGCAGCGCCGAGGTCGCGACGATCATCGCCGCGACCACCGCCATGGCCGGGAGCTTCGGCCGGAAGTAGCGCAGGATCCGCCGGACCAGATCGCGGTCGGCGTAGCGCCGGTCGTAGTCCTCGGCGTCGAGGCCCTCCATGATGAAACCCATCAGAGTTCCTCACCGTCGTACGCAGGAACGGGTGTCGGCTGGCCGTCACCCGATGATCGGATCGAGGCCGGTTCGAGCGTCGGGCCCGCGTCGACGGTCGGGTGGGTGACCTCGTCGTAGTGAGCGAAGATCCGGCGGTAGAGCGGGCATCGCTCGAGAAGTTCGTCGTGGGTGCCCTGGTCGACGAGCTCACCCCGTTGGATCAACAGGACCTTGTCGGCCCAGCGGATCTGGGAGAGCCGGTGGGTGATGAGCAGCGTCGTACGCCCCTGGAGGATGCGCCGGATCGCCTGCTGGATCTCGTCCTCGGTGGCGCTGTCGATCGCACTTGTGGAGTCGTCGAGCACCAGGATGCTCGGGTCGGTGAGCAGGGCTCGGGCGATCGCCAGCCGCTGCCGCTGGCCGCCGGACAGGGTGACGCCGCGTTCGCCGATCACCGTGTCGTAGCCGTCGTCGAGCTCCTCGATGAAGCCGTGTGCCTGCGCGTCCTTGGCGGCGCGCACCACCTCGTCGCGATCCGCGCGTTGGCCGAGGCTGAACGCGATGTTCTCCGCAATCGGCCGGGAGAACAGCACGATGTCCTGCTCGATGGTCGAGATCTGGGACCGCAGCGAGTCGAGCGTCCAGTCGCGGACGTCCATCCCGTCGATCAGGATCCGCCCCTTGTCGGGGTCGTAGATCCGGTTGACGAGCTTGGTCAACGTGCTCTTGCCCGATCCGGTCTCGCCGACGATCGCCACGGTCTGCCCCGGCTCGGCCCGGAAGGACAGGTTGCGCACCACCGGGTCGTCGCCGTAGCCGAACGACACGTCCTCGAACACGAGCTCGCCGCGCATCCGCCCCTGATGGCCACCGGGGTTCTGGTCGAGCTCGGCATCGTCGTCCATCAATGTGATGATCCGGCCAGCGCTCACGATGCCGAGTTGGACGAGAGAGAAGGTGAAGATCGAGATCATCGCCGGGAACTGCAGCAACCCCATCAGGCCCAGGTAGGCCACGAGGTCGCCCAGGGTCAGGTCGCCGGAACGGTACAGAACGAGACCGTGCAGGAGTGCGCCAGCGGTGGCGACGGCGAGCAGGAGCGGGGGGAGGTAGCGGGCCTGCACGAGTCCCTGCTCGACGAAGGAGTCGCGGTAGGCGCGGGCGTTGGTCTCGAACTGGCGGTGTTCCTGTGCCTCCTGGGCGGTCACCTTCACGACCTCGATGCCGCGCACGGCTTCGTTGAGGCCGGCGTTGAGGGTCCCGAACTGCTCACGCATGCGGACCGAGACCGGGTTGAGGCGCCGCATGTAGTGCCGCAGCGACAGGCCGAACGCCAGACCGAACAACAGCGGCGACAGCAGCAGCCGTGGGTCGATCAGTGCGATGAACACCAGGGGAACCAGCCCCTGCAACATGGAGTCGACGATCAGGTCGAGACCGGGGGAGACCATCGCGGAGAGCTGGCGGACGTCGTTGGCCGCCCGGGCCATCAGATCGCCCACCCGCTGCCGGTTGTGGAACGTCTGGCTCTTGCCGAGCAGGCTGGTGTAGAGCTCCTCGCGGGCGTTGCGTTCGAACCGCTTGGCCAGGATCTCGGTGCACATCCGGGCTACCAGATCGAAGACGCCGCGCAGCAGAACGATGCCGAGCAGGGCCCCGACGAGCAGCAGAAGTCGCGACCGGCCCGACCCGTCCTGGGCGAGTACGGCGTCGAAGGCGGCGCCGGTGAGGCCGGGGACCGCGGAGTTGAGCACCACCATGACGAGCGACCCGCCCAGCAGACCCGCGAGGTAGCGCCGATACCGCCACTGGTGCGAGAGGATCCAGCGGACCGGGCTGCGACGGTCTGTGCGGTGCTGGTCGACGACGGTGAACTCAGACGTGAGTGTTGCCACGGGACGCTGCCTCCGGAAGGACACGGGTGGTGGTCGCACGTCGCGTCCGCGCCGGCGCGGCAAGCGTGAGACGGAGACCGTGAGACGAACACAGTTGTAGCACGGAGATGGCGAGAATTGCCACTGGAATTTCCACCAAATACTGTTGTCGGTGGCCAGTGATAAAGTCCGTCCGGGGAACATGCTTACGTGAATTGACCGCTGGATAAATTCCTCGGGATGGGGTCCCAGCATTCAGCGCTCGGTACCGGCGGCAGTTGCTCGGCGGCGTCCCGTCAACCTGCGTACGCCCATCCGTGCCAGCGCGCGACCTCGATCCGGATGACCGGTCCGACCGGCGGATCCTCGGCGTACTGCGGGTACTTCGCGGCCAGCCACGACCGCGGCTCCGCACAGTCCTCAGGGTCGGTGAGCACCCGGGCGACACCGTCGCCGCGTACCCACCACAGCCGGGTCCAGTCGGCGTCGTCGTAATGGTCGACGAGGACGCTCACCTGCGGGTTCGCCGTGATGAGCCGGAGCCGGTGGAGCCGGGGAGTGGTCTTGGGCTTGCTGTCGACCGCCGTGACGACGACGGAACCGACGACCGCGAACGTCACCACGACCACGTGCGGGCGGGCGCGTTCGTCGGCCATCGCGAGGTGGGCCGTCCGGCCACCGCCGAACCGTTCGCGGGCGTCGCGTTCATCGAGCCGCATCGGACCGAACCCGCGGCAAACCGGAGCGTGAGTGGACCGCTGCGATGAGCATGCGAGAAGCCTATAGCGGCCTCGCAGCGTGAATTTCAACTGACGCCGAATTCGCTGCGGACAGTGGCCCAGGCGATTCACCGGACGACGGAATTCCGGTGGCGGAAATGTCAAGGCGCGCGCACCGCCCGGACACACGACATTTCGCTCCGGGAATTCATCCTCAATTCCCGGCGGTCCCGCGTGGGCGTCCGCATGGGAGACTGGCGGACGCCATGTCTGCCCATCCTGATCTCGTCTTCGCGGCCCCTCGCCGGGCCAAGCCGCCACGCCACCTCGCCGATCTCACCCCGACCGAACGCCAGGACCTCGTGGCGGAGCTCGGCGAGCCGTCGTACCGGGCTCGCCAGCTCTCGACGCACTATTTCGGTCGATTCACGGACAACCCGGCCGACATGACCGACCTCCCGGCCGACCGGCGGGACCGGGTTGCCGCCGCGACCCTGCCGGTCCTGCTCACCCCTGTCCGTACTCTCAGCTGCGACGGCGGCAGCACGGTCAAGTCGGTGTGGCGGCTGTTCGACGGCGCGCTGGTGGAGAGCGTCCTGATGCACTACCCGGGAACAGCCGGCCATTCGTCGCGCGTCACGATGTGCGTGTCGAGCCAGGCGGGGTGCGGCATGGCGTGCCCGTTCTGCGCGACCGGCCAGGCCGGGCTCACCCGCAACCTCTCGGCGGCGGAGATCGTCGCCCAGGTGGTCGCCGGAGCGCGGATGCTGGCGCGCGGCGAGGTCCCCGGCGGACCGGACAGGGTCTCAAACGTTGTCTTCATGGGCATGGGAGAGCCGCTCGCGAGCTACGCGACGGTGCTCTCGGCCGTACGCCGGCTCACCGATCCTGTCCCCGGCGGCCTTGGACTCTCCCAGCGGGGAGTCACCGTGTCGACCGTCGGGCTGGTTCCCCGGATCCGGCAGCTCACGGCCGAGGGCCTGGCCGTCACCCTGGCCGTCTCACTGCACGCGCCCGACGACGAGCTACGCGACGAACTGGTGCCGGTCAACACCCGCTGGCCGGTCGCCGAGGTCCTGGACGCCGCATGGGACTACGCCGACCAGACCGGTCGCAGGGTGTCGATCGAGT
Source organism: Actinopolymorphaceae bacterium (assembly GCA_050700915.1). Classification (GTDB taxonomy): domain Bacteria; phylum Actinomycetota; class Actinomycetes; order Propionibacteriales; family Actinopolymorphaceae; genus Thermasporomyces. Next base: position 4,468 of record JBOHED010000435.1, read on the forward strand.
ACGCCATGATCCGCGACATCAACGACCAGGCGTGGCGGGCCGACCTGCTCGGCCGGCTGCTGGAGGGTCGGCTGGCCCACGTGAACCTCATCCCGCTCAACCCCACGCCGGGTTCGAAGTGGACCGCCTCCGACCCCCAGGACGAGCGGGAGTTCGTGCGGCGGCTGAGGGACCACGGCGTACCGGTGACCGTCCGCGACACCCGCGGCCGCGAGATCGACGGCGCCTGCGGACAGCTCGCCGCGAAGGAGACGTGACCTGGTGCGCCATTCGGCCGGCGGTCGCTTGCGCTGATGCTCGACTACGACACCGAGGCGCCGCGCTACGACGACACCCGAGGCGGCGTGGAGCGGGCGTCCGCCGCGGCCGACGCGCTCGCCGGACTTCTTCCACCCGGCCAGGTCCGCACCGTGCTCGATGTCGCAGGGGGCACCGGTCTGGTCGCCGCGCAGCTGGCCGGCCGAGGCTACGACGTCGTGGTGTGTGACCGGTCGGCGGGAATGCTGGCGTTGGCGGCCGGGCGCTGTCCCGATCGTACGCTCCGGGGCGATGCCACCCGGCTTCCGGTCACGGATGGCGGTGTCGACGCGGTCGTCGTCGTGTGGTTGCTGCACCTGTTGCCGTCGGCGGCCCACGTGGGTGCCGTGGTCGCGGAGGCGGCTCGGGTACTGCGACCGGGCGGGCTCCTGGTCTCCACCGTGGACAAGGACGCGGGGTATCCGCCGGACACCGACGCGGAAAGGTTGCTTGCTTCGTACGTACGTCCGGAGGGGCCGGCGGCCACGGACGCCAGCGAACACGTGGGGGAGCTGGCCCACGAGGCTGGGTTGACGATGTGTGCGGAGGCGGCGTTCGTCGGGCACGGGCAGGGCCGGGTTCCGGCCGCGCTCGCCCACGGGCTGGAGTCCGACGAGCGACGGTGGGGCGGACGAGTCGACCCGAGCCGCCGGCACGCGCTGATCGACGACCTGCGGGCACTCGCCGAACCGAACCGGGCCCGTACGCCGCCGACCTACCGGCTGGTCGCCTGGCAGAAGATGGGCTCGGCGCGCGGGTAGAGTCGGCGCCCGTGTCCGAGGATCCCGCGCTCGCTCCTGTCCGGCGGCTGGACCCGGACCACCTGGTCGCCGTCGTCAACGAGCACACCGCTGCCGGGTTGACGCTGGTCGGACCCGCGCCGGGCGGTCAGGTCGGCGCGGCGTACGTGTGCTGGCCTGGCGGGCGCGAGGGCGTCCTGACCTGGTTGCCCGACATGTCGGTGGACCACGTACGCCAGACCGCCGAAATCCTCACGCTGGCGCGGACCCGCGGCCTGCCGGTTCCTGCGTACGATCTGATCGCGGAGGTGCCAGGCGCGCTCGCGATCGTGCAGGAACGCTTGCCGGGTGCTCCTCCACACCGTCCCGACCGCGCTCTGGTCGAGCAGCTGGTGGAGCTCGCGGAGGGCTTTGCCGGCCTGCTCGCCGGCCGCCGGGACGTCGAGTTGCCGGACATGTTTCTACGCAGGAGTGGTCCGGGGTTCTGCCTGCACCGGCCGTTGGAGCTGCACAGTGCGCGGACACGACGGGTGCTCGCATGGGTTTCGGATGTCGGGGCATCCGCGCCTTCGGCGATGGTGGGCGACGACCTGGTCCATCTGGACTACCACCCGGGCAACGTGTTGGTCAGCGCACCAGAGGATCCCGGCGGCGGTCGGATCACCGGAGTCGTCGACTGGGACGGCATCGGGCGCGGCGACCGGCGGTTCTGCCTGGTGACGCTGCGGTTCGCGATGCTCGCCGACCCGGCGACGGGGCGTTGGCTCGACGGGCTGCTGGACGAGGTTCTCGATCCGGCGACGCTCCGGCTCTACTGGGCGCACATGAGCCTGCGCCAGGTCGACTGGGCGATCCGGCACTTCTCGCCGGGCGACGTGGACGACTGGCTCGACCTCGCCGAGACCCGGATGGCCGACTGACCAGATTGGGGCACTGGTACCGGGGACCCTTTCACCTACGTGGGCAAGGCGATCCCGCGAGTCAGGCCGTCCGGTCCGAACGGTCGGTGAAGCTACGCTTCCGTGCGCCGCGGAGCCAGTTCGGCGGCCTGGCGGAGGGCTTCGAGCATGCTGCGCTCGTCGGCGGTACCGGTGCCGGCGATGTCGAACGCGGTGCCGTGGTCGACGGACGTACGCACGACCGGCAGCCCGACCGTGATGTTGACGCCGGACTCCAGGCCGAGGACCTTCACCGGACAGTGGCCCTGGTCGTGGTACATCGCGACGACGAGGTCGAAGTCGCCGCGTACGGCCCGGAAGAACACGCTGTCCGCGGGCAGTGGCCCGGATGCGTCGATGCCGTCGGCCCGGACTGCGGCCACACCCGGCGCGACCTTCGCCTCCTCCTCGCCGCGGCCGAAGAGGCCGTTCTCGCCTGCGTGCGGATTGATGCCGCAGACCGCGATACGCGGGCCGGCGACACCCGACCGGACCAGCGTCTCGTGGCCGCGCCGGATCGTGCGTTCGACCAGACCGGCGTCGATCCGCTCGACCGCGTCGACCAGGCCGATGTGCGTCGTACAGTGCACCACCCGCAGGGTCGGCGCGCTGAGCATCATCGAGACC
>JBOHED010000436.1:0-4628 GCA_050700915.1 Actinopolymorphaceae bacterium
AGGCGGCCGAGGTCGCGCGTGTCGAGCCAGCCGTCCCGCAGCACCTCCGCGGTCTCCCCGGCGTCGTCGCCCCAGTAGCCGGCCATCATCTGCGGGTGGCGTACGAAGAGCTGGCCGATTTCGCCGGCGGGCACCGATCGCCCCGTCTCCCGGTCCCGCACGCTGAGCTCCACGTGCGGCAGCACCCGGCCGACCGACGTCAACACACGATCGCGGTGGCCGGCCATGCCGGCCAGGCCCGCCAGGTCGTCCGGGGTGAGGAGCGCGATCATTCCCGACTCGCTCTGTCCATACCCCTGCCAGAGCACCGGGCCAAGTCGTTCCACCGCCGCGGCCAGCAGCTGCGGGCTGGCCGGCGAACCCGTGACCACGAGCGCGCGCAGGCACCTCAGGTCGGCGGGCCGCTGTCTCAGCGAGTCGAGCATCCGGCGGAGAGCGGGTACCGGTGTGACGGTGCCGGTGATCCGGTGGCGTTCGATTTCGTCCGCGAGGTTCTGCCGCACATCGTCCGCGCCGATGACGACGGTGCCGCGGACCAGGAGGCTGCGCCCGGCAAACGTCAGCATCACCGGCATCGCCCAACTACCGAAGACGAGACAGCGTGCGAAGTCCGCGACGAGCCGAGCCTGCTCCGGCGGCCACAGGTCGGGGTCGAACATCGGGTGCAGGGCGGCGTAGGTCCACATGCACCCCTTGGGTCGGCCGCTGCTGCCACTGGTGAAGTTGACGCGGGCGATGTCGTGCGGCCGCGCGCGTACCGTGAGCGGCCACCCGTCGTCGTGGGCGGCCAGCAGGTCGGGCGTGCCGGGGCGGCCCGCGCGTGGGCCGAGACCCAGCAGAGCTGCGGGACCCGTGTGGCCGGCAACCTCCCCCGCCGTCACTGAGTCGACCACGACGGCGTCCACCCGCCCGCCGCCGAGAACGCCGGCCAGTTGGTGCGCGGTCCATCCCCTGTCGTACGCACACCACCGTGCATCCGAGGGCGAACGCGGCGAGGTGGGCGGCGAACGCCTCGGGTGAGAGGGATACGACCATGGCGACGTTGCTGCCCGGTCCGAGCCCGGCATGGCGAAGGCCCGCTGCGATGTGTCTGGTCTTCGCCAGGACCTCACCACGGGAGACGCGGCGGCTGCCGTGTTCGAAAGCCGTACGGTCCGGCGTCGTGGCGAGTGCATCGAGAAGGGGCCCTGGAAACAGTCTCATCGCGTCGACCGCCGCTCGTGCGGATCCAGGGCCTGTGTCCGTGAAGAGCCGGGTCCGGACAGGAACGCGGTGGCCGTCGCCCGTCCCAGCGGGACGAACAGAAGACAACCCACCGCCAGGAGTACGGCCACGACGATCCATTCGCGGGAGCCACCGGGCGGATAGACCCGCGCCGGGCGGCCGGCGTCCACCGCCCGGACCATCTGACCGGATCGGAGCGTGTCCCGATCGCTTCCGTACAAGGCGATATTGGTGCGTGTTCCGGTGGCGGAAGGGGCGGTGCTTGTTGCCGCGATGCCGGACTCCTCCGTGCTGGTGGCCGACCTGGTGGACGCACGGCGGTCCACCGGGTCGGGGTGGAACGTGCCGTACCAGGAGCACAGCTCATGGCCAGGATGCTGCACGCAGCTCAGGCGTTCGGCGACGAACGTGCCATGGACGCCATCGGCCCGTGCGGCGCGGAGGGCAGGTCCCACGTTGGGCAGCGCGAGTGCCAGCAAGACCGTCCCGGCCGCCGCGGCGAGCACCACGTTCCGGCGGCCGGTACGTCGACGCGCGGTCATGCCCTGGCGTACGCGCAGGTACACGCCGGCACGGCGTGCATCGAGTCCGGACGTCGCCGGTGCAGCAGCATGGCGACGACCATCGGTACGAACACGACCGTGTTGTAGAACAGGTGCAGCTCCACCCGCGGCACCAGAAGCTGGATGATGCTCGTCGGCACCGGGCTGCCGAACAGGTACATCCCGGTCTGTGCCTGGACCAGCAGGAGCAGGTGTTCCACGTGGTGCCACACCTGGATGCCGAGCGCGACGTTCCACCACATCCGTGCGCGCCCGTCGAAGCCACGCCACAACAGCAGGAACGCGACGAGCATGACGAGGGCATAGCCGTAGTGCAGGAATTCTGAGGTCACCAGCCAGGGGAACCACAGGCCAAGTACGCCCCGTGCCTCAGGCACCGGCCACCCGAGCACCCAGATCTGGACCGCCTGCGTGAGGTGCTCGGCCCAGTGGGCGAGCACGATGGCGAGGAACACGTGGAGAGCGACGCGATGGCCCGTGGTGTTGAGGACGGTCAGCCAGCGCGCGGAGTAGGTCATCATCCGCCAGTCTCCTCACGTCCGGGAGATGTGATGCCGAGAGCACGTACGCGGCTGCTGGTCGGTTCAGCGGTCATTGCGATGACCAGATCGACCCGGCGATGAACCCGAAGTCGTACGGATACGTGTGCTCGGTCAGGCCCGGACCGGCCGTGCCGGGTTGCGCCGTGCGTTCGGTGAGGGAGGAAGGCGTGTGGGGTGACGAAAGGACAGCGGTCGACTATCTGGTGATCGGGGCGGGTCCGGCCGGCCTCCAGCTCGGCTACTTCCTGCACCGCTCCGGCCGCAACTATCTGGTTCTCGAAGCCGGTCCGGCACCGGGGACGTTCTTCCGGATCTTCCCACGGCACCGGCAGATGATCTCCATCAACAAGCCCCATACGGGTCGTGACGACCCCGAGCTCACCCTGCGGTGGGACTGGAACTCCCTGCTGAGTGACGATCCGGAGCTGCGGTTCACCAGGTACACCGGGCGCTACTTCCCGCACGCCGACGACTACGTCCGCTATCTGAGCGACTTCGCCACGCGACACGGCCTACGGGTCCGATGTGGCACCAGCGTGGTCGACGTCTCCCGAGAGGCGGAGTCGGATGGTCGCGGGATGTTCGTCGTCACCGACGACGGCGGTCGGCGTTACCAGGCGCGGAGGGTCATCGTGGCGACCGGTTTCACCAAGCCCTACGTTCCCGAGATCCCGGGCATCGAGACGGCCGAACGCTACGACGAGATGTCCGTCGACGCCGACGACTTCACCGACCAACGGGTGCTGCTGATCGGCAAGGGCAACTCCGCATTCGAGACCGCGGACCATCTCACCGAGAAGGCGGCGGTGATCCATGTCGCCGGGCCGAGCTCGATCAAATTTGCCTGGCGTACGCATTTCATCGGCCATCTCCGGGCGATCAACAACTCGTTTCTCGACACGTACCAGCTCAAAACACAGAACTCCGTCCTCGACTGCGTCATCGAAAGAGTCGAGCACGACGCGGACGGCATCGCAGGGCCTCCGGGCACGCTGAACGGAGCGAAGGGCCGGTATCTCGTCACCGTCCGCTATCTGCGCCGCGACAAGACGGCGACGTTCAGCTATGACCGGGTAGTCGCGTGCACCGGCTTCCGGATGGACGCCTCGATCTTCGCGGCCGGATGTCGGCCTGAACTCACGATCCGCGACCGGTTTCCGGCACTCACGCCCGAGTGGGAGTCGGTCAACATACCCGATCTCTACTTCGCCGGGACGCTCACCCAGTCACGGGACTTCAAGAAATACACCAGTGCGTTCATCCACGGATTCCGGTACGGAATTCGCGCGCTGACGAGAATCTTCGACCAGAAGTACGAAGGAACGCGGTGGCCCTCCCGCGAGTTGCCCGTCGACCCGGAGACTCTGACAGACGCCGTGCTCACCCGGCTCAACCGGACCTCTGCACTGTGGCAGCAGTTCCATTTCATGAGCGATGTGGTCATCGTCGACCAGGATGCCGGAACGGCGCGCTACTACGAAGAGGTGCCGGTCGACTATGTGCGGGCGAGTGACTTCGCGGCAGCGCAGGACGCTTTTGTCTGCACGCTGGAATACGGTCCCGGCCATGACCTGATCGATCCATTCGACATCGCGGTCGGACGCGAATGGGAGGCCGCGCACCACCACGATGACCGCTACCTGCATCCGGTCGTCCGGCACTACCGCAACGGGCGCCTCTTCGCCGACCTGCGGCTGGCCGAGAACCTCGACAACGACTGGACCTACGAATGTGAACACCGCGAGCCGCTCCGGTCGTTCGTCGCGCTCCAACTCGCCGCCACCGCGCCGGATCCCACCGACGCCGACCTCGCGGGCGAGGTGGTTCCCGGTGAGGTCGTTCCGGGTGGGGGAGCGGGCGACCAGGACGACGCTGACCTGGACGCAGACAGGGACGTGGACGACGGCGGCGATGGCGTACCGGAGTTCATCAATCTCCGCGAGGTCGAGCCGGTGGCGCGGCTCCGCCTCGACCCGGTCCACTACGACTACTTCGCCGGCGGCGCCCAGGACGAGGTGACCGTGCGGGAGAACGAGCGGGCCTTCGCCCGGCGCACGCTGGTGCCCCGCATCCTGAGCGGCGCCGGCCTGCCGAGCCTCGACGTGACCGTGCTCGGCGCCGACATGACGATGCCGGTGCTGCTGGCGCCGACGGCGTTCCACAAGCTCGCGCACCCCGACGCCGAGAGGGCCACCGCCCGGGCGGCCGCCGCCGCGGGCGTCACCATGATCGCGGCGATGTTGTCGACGATCGCGGTCGAGGACATCGCCGCCGAGGCCCGCAAGGCGGCCACCGGACC
>JBOHED010000437.1:0-4388 GCA_050700915.1 Actinopolymorphaceae bacterium
CCAGGTTGCGGAAGAAGAACCCGCCGCCGGAGTCGAGGACGTCGAGGACGGCCCGGCCGAGCGGCCCGGGATCGAAGTCCGGATCGACCTCCGGGAGGGTCAGCGCGGCGGTGTCGGCCAGGTGCAGGGAGATCCAGCCGTCGGTGCCGGGAAGCGTGCCGTGACCGGCCCACACCACCTCGCCGGAGGTGGTGAGCTCGTCGAGCATCGTGGGGGAGTAGTCGGCGACGCGCGTCGTGAGGACCAACGACTCGAGCGCGGACGCCGGCACCGCGCAGCCCGCCAGCTGTTCGACCACCCTGAGTACTCCGTCGGTGCCGCGGAGCCGCCCACCCACGTGCTGCCAGGTCGGCAGGAACCGGGCGAGCGCCGACGGGTCGACCGGCTCGACCTCACTGCGGAGTGCGGCCAGTGACCGGCGACGGAGCGTCCGGAGGACGTTGGCGTCGCACCACTCGGTGCCGGACCCCTCCGGCACCGACGCCGAGCCACGGAAGGCACCCTCGACCACCCGACCCTCGCCGGCAAGGCGGTGGAGGGTACGTAGCACGACAGCGACGCCGAGCCCGAACCTGCTGGCGACGTCGGAGGCGTGGAAGGGTCCATGCGTACGGGCGAAACGGGCCACCAGATCGCCCAGCGGATCGGCGACGGACTCGGTGAATGCCTCGGGTATCCCCACCGGGAGCGGTATGCCGAGGGCATCGCGCAGCCGACCGGCGTCCTCGATCGAGGCCCAGCGCTCCACTGGCGCACGATCCTCGGGGGCCGGTCCCCGCACCCGGATCACCCGTCTGGCGCCCTCCAACTCCGCCAGCCAATGAGCCACCCGCTCCGGTTCGACGCTTCGGGCGGCGACCTCCTCACTCGAGAGCGGTCCGAGCATGCGGAGCAGGTCCGCGACGGCCTCGAGGTCGCGGCATCTGCGGTCGGGGTCGAGCCGCTGCAGCTCCGCCTCCGTACGCACGATCACGTCCGGATCGAGCAGGTCGCGCAGCTCGGTCTGCCCGAGCAGCTCGGCGAGCAGCGACCGGTCGAGCGCCAGCGCGGCGGCCTTGCGCTCGGCCAGCGGCGCGTCCCCTTCGTACATGAACGCCGCGATGTAACCGAACGTCAGCGACCTCGCGAACGGCGACGGTTCGCGGGTCTCGACCTCCACCACGCGCACCCGCCGGGCCGCGATGCCCTGGAGGAGCTCGATCAGGCCGGGCAGGTCGTAGACGTCCTGCAGGCACTCGCGGACCGCCTCGAGCACGATCGGGAATGACGCGTACTTGCCGGCGACCGCCAGCAGCTGCGCGGACCGGCGGCGCTGCTGCCACAACGGTGAACGACGCCCGGGATCCCGGCGCGGCAGCAGCAAGGCCCGCGCCGCGCACTCCCGGAACCTGGACGCGAACAGTGCCGACTCACCGATCTCGTCGGTGACCAGGCGTTCGATCTCGTCGGGGGCGAAGATCGCGAGCTCGGCGCCGGGTGGTGTGTCCTCGGTGTCGGGAATCCGCAGCACGATCCCGTCGTCGGCGTGCACTGCCTGGACGTCGACGCCGTAGCGTTCGCGCAGCCGGGCGTTGATGGCGAGTGCCCAGGGCGCGTGCACCCCGCCGCCGAACGGTGTGTGGATGCAGATCCGCCAGTCGCCCAGCTCGTCGCGGAACCGCTCGACCACGATCGTCCGGTCGTCGGGCAGGTGCCCGGTCGCCTGCTTCTGCTCGGTCAGGTAGGACACCAGGTTGTCGGCGGCCCAGTCGTCGAGGCCGGATCGGCGCGCACGGTCCCGCGCGTCCTCGGGCGGAAGCTTGTCGAGCTCGCGGACGAAGCCACCGATCGCCTGACCGAGCTCGGCCGGCCGGCCGAGCTTGTCACCCTTCCAGAACGGCAACCTCCCCGGTTGTCCCGGTGCCGGCGAGACGATCACCCGGTCGTGGGTGATCTCCTCGATCCGCCAGGACGAGGCTCCCAGGGCGAAGATGTCGCCCACCCTGGACTCGTACACCATCTCCTCGTCGAGCTCCCCGACCCGGCTCGCCTTCTCCCCTACCAGGAAGACGCCGAAGAGCCCTCGGTCGGGGATCGTGCCGCCGCTGGTGACGGCGAGCCGCTGCGCGCCGGGCCGAGCGGTCAGCGCGCCGCCCACCCGGTCCCACACCAGACGGGGCCGCAGTTCGGCGAACTCGTCGGACGGATAGCGCCCGGTGAGCATGTCGAGCACCGCGTCGAAGGCCGAGCGCGGCAGCGTCTGGAAGTTCGCCGCGCGCCGGACGAGGGAGAAGAGGTCGTCCACGTCCCAGGTGTCGACGGAGCAGGCGGACACGACCTGCTGGGCGAGGACGTCGAGGGGGTTGGTGGGCAGCCGGGTCGCCTCGATCAGCCCGGTCCGCATCCGCTCGGCGACGACCGCCGTGGCCACCAGGTCGCCGCGGTACTTGGGGAAGATCACTCCGCGCGACACCGCTCCCACCTGGTGGCCCGCCCGGCCGACACGCTGGAGACCACTCGCGACCGAGGGCGGCGCCTCGACCTGCACCACCAGGTCGACCGCGCCCATGTCGATGCCCAGCTCCAAGCTGCTGGTGGCGACGACGCACGGCAACCGCCCGGACTTGAGGTCCTCCTCGATCATGGTCCGTTGTTCCCTGCTCACCGACCCGTGGTGGGAGCGGGCGAGGACGTCCGGCGCACCCTTGCTGGCGCCCGACTCCGCCATGATCTCGGCCGGCGACCCCGCATCAGGGAGTGCGTCGTCGTGCGTGCGGTCGTAGGCGATCTCGTTGAGCCGAGCGGTCAGGCGTTCGGCGAGCCGGCGGGAGTTGGCGAAGACAAGGGTGCTGCGGTGCGCCGCTACGAGGTCGGCGACGCGTTCCTCGACATGCGGCCAGATCGAAGCCCGGCGTTCGGGTCCGGCGGCGGCGCCGGTGCGCACGGGCGCCGTGGGAGCGTCGGGCCCGTCGTCGACGGTGGCGCGCAGCGGCGACGCGCCGGGCGCCTGCCCGAGTTCTCCCATGTCCTCGACGGGGACGACGACCCTGAGGTCGAACTCCTTGGCGTACGGCGGATTGACCACTGTCACCGGTGTCGTCGGTCCGCCGGAACCTCCAGAACTCTCAGAACCACCGGAACCACCCAGGAACCGGGCGACCTCGTCGACCGGACGGACGGTCGCCGACAGGCCGATCCGCTGGACCGGGCCGCGTGGGGTCGACCCGGCGGGCTGGCTCTCGGAAGTGGGCTGGCCGGTGACCAGGGCGTCGAGGCGTTCGAGACAGAGGGCGAGGTGGGCACCGCGCTTGGTGCCGGCGACGGCGTGTACCTCGTCGACGATCACCGTCTCCACCCCACGAAGCGCGTCGCGGGCCTGGGAGGTGAGCAGCAGGAACAGGGACTCGGGCGTCGTGATGAGGATGTCGGCGGGAGTACGTACGAACCGTCGGCGGGCGTCGGCCGGGGTGTCGCCGGAGCGGAGCGCCACCTCGATCGAGGGTTCGGCCAGGCCGAGCCGGTGGGCGGTGTGCCGGATGCCGGTGAGGGGCGCGCGGAGGTTGCGTTCGACGTCGACGGCGAGCGCCTTGAGCGGTGAGACGTACAGGACCCGGCAACGCTGCCGCCGGTCCTCGGGCGGCCCTTCGGTGGCGAGCCGGTCGAGGGCCCAGAGGAACGCCGCGAGGGTCTTGCCCGAGCCGGTGGGCGCGACGACGAGGGTGTGCTCGCCCCGGCTCACCGCCTCCCAGGCACCCACCTGGGATGGCGTGGGCGCGGCGAACGACGACCGGAACCATTCCCTCGTCGGGGCTGAGAACCGCGTGAGCACGTCAGGGACCTCGGACACCCCACTATCGTGCCTTGCCCCACCGACACGTCCGCCCCCGTCGTCATCGGCCGACGAGCCGTTGTTCATGATCATGAAGGAATAATCGGCTACATACCCTGAAATCCATCATGATCATGATCACCGTCAGTCGCCGGGACCTGTCAGTCGCCGGGGCGTGTCAGCGGATGCTGACGTGGCTCCAGCTCGCGCCACCGTCGTCGGTACGGAAGAGCCGGCCCTGCAGGTCGAGGATGTAGCCCACCTGGTCGGTCGTGAACCCGGCGAACGACGGGCTGCCCAGGCCGGGCACCCGCGCCTTCGTCGTACCGTCCGCGCCGATGCTCCGTGCCTCGCCCCGTGCGGCGACGACCGCGCGGCTCGCGTCCCGGGCTCCGACGGCCGAGCCACTCGACGGCACCGCGGGTTCGCCGGTGGGGACGTCGGACCAGCTCGCGCCCGCGTCGGTCGACACGTACACCGTCGCGGCCGTGCCAGTGGCGCATCGCAGCCAGAGCGAGTCGATCGTCGCCGACAGGCGCCCGGCGTCCAGGTCCTGGTGGCACGGGGTCGGGAAGGTTTC
>JBOHED010000438.1:0-4284 GCA_050700915.1 Actinopolymorphaceae bacterium
AAGAAGACGACAAACACTCCCACGATCGGCCGCCTCCAGAGGAACTCGAAGGCTTCCCCGAGCAGAAGCCGTACCCCCCGCTGCTGAGGCGCCTCTGGCGGTGCCTCCCGCGATCGGATCCGGATCAGGCACAGCGCCGACACGACGTAGCTGAGGGCATCGACGATCAGGACCAGCGGTGCGGTCAGGAGTTGGACCAGGAGCCCACCCAGGCCTGGTCCACCGATGCCGACGACGGTTCTGGTGGCTTCCAGTCTGCTGTTGCCCTCGACGAGGCGGTCACGGCTGATCAGTGAGGGGAGGTACGCCGCCCATCCGAGGCCGAAGAGCATGGTCAGTGCGCCGGACACCGCCGCGACCACGTACAGCAGCCACAGGTGCAAGGCTCCTGCCGCAGCCGCCACCGGCACGACCGGAAGGATGAGTGCCCGGCCGAGATCCGCCGCGACGAGGACCGGTCGCCGGCGTACCCGGTCGATCCAGATACCGGCGGGCAGGGCCAGCACCAGCTGCGGCAGCCACGCCATGGTGGCCAACAGACCCACGTCGAACGCCGATGCGTCCAGCGCGTAGATCGCGACCATGGGGAGCGCCACACCAGTGATCGCGGATCCGGCCAGGCTGACGCCGTTCGCCAACCACAGCAGTCGGAAGTCCTGGTGGCGAGCCAGACCACCGCGCGGCGCACGGGCCCAGGAGGTAAGCACGTACGTCACCCTGCGTACCCGTGGCCACCCTGTCCACCGCGCTCTGCTCACGGCAGAACGGAAGACGCTGCCCGTTGCCGGCCGCCGGTCGTTGTCGGCGGCTGCGCCTAGCGTGGGAGCTTCGTAGCCGATCGAACCTTTGTTGTGAGTCTCGACGTCGGTCCCGGAACGGGCATCAGACCTCGGAGGTGCAGGGTCGTGTTCGTCTTGTTGCGGTACGCCTTCTGGCTGAGGCCCGCGGCGGCGGTGAGCTGTGTCGTCCTGAATGTGCTGGGCGCCGGCCTGGTGGTGGTGACTCCGCTGCTTGTGGGCGCGGTGGTGGGCCGGCTTCCGTCCGTGGCCGAGAGCGGTGTGGATGTCGCGTTCGCGGTGCTGCTCGCGTTGTTGCTGGCGACGCTGCCGTTGGGCAATGTGATCGAGGCGGTCGCCGCGGCGCCGCTGGAACGGCTGGAGGCGGACGCGGAGCGGGACGTGTTCCTTCGGCTTGGTGCTGCCGGTTCGGCTCGTCCGGGCCTCGCGAGTCTGGAGAGCCCGGAGCTGGTGGGTCAGCTGCAGCGGGTCAGCCTCAACCGGTGGTGGATCACGTCGGCCTTGCCGTTGGTGTGCGGCGGGCTGGTCGGCTCGGCCCTGAGCTTGGTGGGGAGCGCGCTCGCGCTCGGCGTGGTCTTCTCCTGGTGGGTTGCCCTGGTCCTGGTGGTCGCCGCGACTGCCCGCTCGCTGTACGGGGCGCGCAACATGAGCAGGCAGATGGACGCGTGGAGCGCCCAGACCGAGGGTCAGAAGCACGCCGCCTATGCCTTCGCGCAGGGGATGGGCGGGGCGGCGAAGGAGGTACGGATCTTCGGGCTGGCCGGCTTCCTGCGCGATCGCTACTGGACCTACCTCACCGACGCGCTGCGACCGTACTGGCGGCTGCGCCGAGTCCAGGCGGTGGAGGCGTCGCTGGTCGGCCTGGCGCATGTCGCAGTCATGGTCGGGGCGATCGCGTACGCCGGATGGCAGGCCGAGCACGGACGTCTGACGTTGGCGGGCCTGGCGGCGACCTTGCCGCTCGTCCTCGCGATCGCCTCGACCAACCTGCAGCAGTTCGTCGAGGTCCAGCGTGGGTCAGCGGTGTACCAATGGCTGCGGAAGCTGGACTCGGGCCCTGCCGAGCCGGCGACGCCGCGGCCCGCCAGAACGGAGACAGCGCCACAGCGACATCCCGGCCCGCCGGAAATCGTCTTCGACGAGGTGCACTTCAGGTATCCGCAGGCCAGCGACGAGACGCTGCGTGGCCTGTCGATGACATGGCACGCGGGTGCTGCGGTGGCGTTGGTCGGCGTGAACGGTGCGGGCAAGTCGACGCTCGTGAAGCTGCTCGCCGGCGCCTACCGGCCGACGTCCGGACGCATTCTGGTCGATGGCGTCGACCTCGCCGCACTCGACGAGGACGGGTTACGACGGTGGCAGCGGCGGATCGCGCCGATCACCCAGGACTTCGTACGACTGCCGCTGTCCGTCGGTGACAACATCGAGCTGGGCACCGGACGGCTGTGGTCCGGAGGGGTCGACGCAGAGCACCGGTCGCCAGGCGAGGCAGTCGAAGCTGCCGCCGCGCGGGCCGGGATCGTCGAGCTGATCGACGGTCTGCCCGAGCGGTGGGCGACCCCGCTGGACACGACGATGCCGGGTGGTGCCGACCTGTCCGGCGGCGAGTGGCAGCGGGTGGCGCTGGCCCGTGCGCTCCGCGCCGTCGACGCCGGCGCCGGTGTCCTGGTGCTGGACGAGCCCGCCGCAGCGCAGGACGTCGAGTCGGAGGCGCGGCTGGTCAGCGGCTATCTCGACCTGGCCAGAGCGGTGACGTCGCTGATCATCTCGCACCGCTTCTCGGTCGTACGGCCGGTGCCCAGGATCTACGTCCTCGCCGAGGGCCGCATCGCGGAGGTTGGTTCACACGAGGACCTGATGGCCGCGGGTGGCCGCTATCACGACATGTTCACGATGCAGGCGAGCCGCTACGCCGACCGCGAGGAGCGCGCATGACCGCCCTGCGCATCGTCGGGCTGTGGCTGTCGACCGCCTGGCGCGCCTCACCGTGGTTGACCGTGGCGATGTGCACGTGCACGATTCTCAACGCCAGCCTGCCGGCGGTGAGTGTGCTCGGTGTGAGTCACGCGATCGCGGCGTACTCGGCGCAGCAGTCGGTCTGGCCCGGTGTCGGGCTCGCTGCGGCCGGATTGCTGGTGACCGCGGTGACGTCCGAGGTGGTCTGGCCGGTCGCCGACACGATAGAAGATCTGGTGGGGCGGTATGTGCGCGACGACCTCCTGCGACTCACCGCGGAGATCCCCTCGATCGCCCACCACGAGGACCCAGCGCTGGCGGACCGGCTGGGACTGCTCGAGGGCGATGTGGGCGCCCTGGTCGGCGGCCCACGCCTGGTGGAAACGATCGGCTCGATCACCGCGACCGTCACCGTGGTGGGCCTGCTGGCCTCCGTACGACCGGAGTTGTGCGCGCTTCTCGCGGTCGCGCTGCTTCCCGCGGCGGTCGAGGCGCGCGGTGCGAGCCAGCGCAACCAGGTTCTGCTGGCCAACGAGCGCTATCGCCGCCTGACCCAGCGGTGTGTCGACGTGCTCAGTGCGCCGCGCCAGGGGTTGGAGGTGCGCTGCTTCGGGCTCCGCGATCCACTGCTCGCGGTGTGCGGCCGCGCCATGGGTCAGCGCAGTCGTCCACGGCTCGCCCTCACCCGACGGTACGCCGGCTACGCCGCGGCGAGCTGGCTGGTCTTCGGCGCCGCGTATGCGCTGGCGGTGTGGTGGATCGTCCAGCGGCTACGCAGCGGCTCCTCGAGCATCGGCGACCTGTCGTTGCTGTTGCTGATCGGGGCACAGGTCATCTCCACCGGCAAGGCCCTCACGTCCCACGCCCGGATGCTGGTCGACCAGCTGCAGGTCTTCGGCCGGTACCACTGGCTGCGTGAGTACTCCGCACAGCGCCGTCGGCATCAGGGCACCAGCGTGCCACCTCCCGTTCTTCGCCAGGGGATCCAGCTGCGCGGGGTGTCGTTCGCCTACCCTGCTGGGAGTTCGGACGGCACTGCCCGGATGGCACTGAGGGACGTCGATCTCGACCTGCCGGCGGGAGCGACGGTCGCATTCGTCGGCTCCAACGGCGCCGGCAAGTCGACGCTGGTGAAACTGCTTGCCCGGCTCTACGACCCGACCGAGGGCGCGGTGCTCATCGACGGCGTTCCGCTCACCGACATGGACCCCACGGCGTGGCCGGCCCGGATCTCCGCGGGATTCCAGGACTACGCGACCTTCGAGTTCCTCGCCGTCGACAGCGTAGGCGTCGGCGACCTGCTCCAGCGCACCCGTCGCGAGCGGGTCGCGTCGGCTGTCGTCGAGGGTCAGGCGCAGGAGGTCATCGCGAGCTTGCCCGATGGCCTGAACACCCAGCTCGGAACGGCCTTCGAGGGCGGGGTCGGACTCTCCGGCGGTCAGTGGCAACGGCTTGCCCTGGCGCGGGCGTTCATGCGCGACCGCCCGCTGCTGATGCTTCTCGACGAGCCCACCGCCGCACTCGATCCCGC
>JBOHED010000439.1:0-3948 GCA_050700915.1 Actinopolymorphaceae bacterium
CGGACAGCACCGGCCGCTCACCGGTACGTACGCAGTCAGCGAGGTGGTCGACCAGCACCGCCCGGTGCAGCTTGTCAAGCCAGCCTTGCCGGCCGCGGAGGTGCCCCCAGCCGCGAGGTTCGACCCATCCGTCGACGCCGGGTACGGCCTCGGTGCGGTAGACCTCGATCGGCCCGTCCCCACTGCTGTTCCCGTCGCGGATGTTGAGCGCGCCCTTGCGGCCGAAGACCTCGATCTTGGCGCTCTTCGCCGCATGCACGTTGTACGTACCATCGACGACGGCGAAGGTCGCGCCACCGAAGTCGAGCATCAACAACGTGTTGTCGTCGGCGGTGACGTCGATGACTTTGCCGGCGAAGGGTCCCGCGCGGACGACCCGGGTCGGTTCGGTGATGCCGGAGAACGCCACCACCCGTTCGGCCGGGCCGAGCAGCGCGGTGATCTCATGGATCCCATAGACGCCCATGTCCAGCAGCGGACCTGACCCCTGCTGGTAGAACCACGTCGGGTCCATCGGCCAGCCGAAGGTGCTGCCGGCCGGTCCCGCATGGGAGCTGCGCACCCGGGCGAACGCCACCTTGCCGATCGTGTCGGCGTCGAGCAGGCGCCGCGCCTCCTGGTACGCCGGGAACACCGCGTCCGGCGGCGAGCACACCACGGTCAGCCCGTTTGCCGCCGCCGTCTCGACGATGGCGTCGGCATCCTCCATCGTCGTCGCGAGCGGCTTCTCGGTCGCGAGGTGCTTGCCGGCCTCGACGATCTTGCGCGAGGTCTCGCCGTGTACGGTGATCGGCGTGAGGTTGACCACCGCGTCCAGGTCGGACTGGTCGAGCATCGCCTCGAGGCTGGCGTAGACCTCTGGGATGTCGAACTCCTTAGCCGCCTCCCTGGCCCGGTCCACGGCCGGATCGGCGACCGCGACGACCGCCACCTTGTCCGCTATCCAGCCGAGGTTGGGGAGGACTCCGTACGACGTCGTGGCGATCATGCCTGTGCCGAGCACGCCGAGCCGCAATGGGCCTGCCTCGCCTACTCCCTGCGCCGTGTCCTGCGCCGCCATGGCACACCTCCGGTGGTGATCAGGCGTTTGTGGCCGGTTGGCGCCACCATGGCATGCCCACCCACCGTTGTGCGCGGCACTGCCTAATGCGGCCGGCCAGGATCCGTCACCGTCCTGCCCGGTGGGCGGCATGGGACCAGGACGGTGGGGCCGGACGGGATCGAACCGCCGACACTCGCGGTGTAAACGCGATGCTCTACCACTGAGCTACGGCCCCGGGAGATGGGTGACCGGCACGCCCGGTCGAGGCGAAAGGTTACCGGGTGCCCACCCGGCGCGGTCATCGACGGGTCAGCGAGGCAGCTCCTCCACCGCCCGCACCAACGTCGTGACCTCCCGGGCGTCCGGGATGGCGTTGACGACGGTCCACCGCACCGCACCCGCCCGGTCGATGACGAACGTGCCACGCACTGCGCACCCGCGCTCCTCGTCGAAGACGCCGTACGCCTCCGCCACCGCACCGTGTGGCCAGAAGTCGCCGAGCAGCGGGTAGTTCAGGCCTTCACGATCGGCGAAGACCCGCAGAGCGAACTTCGTGTCGCACGAAAGTGCCAACACCGCTGTGTCCGCACCCTCGAGGCTGGGCAGTTGGTCCCGGAGCGCCCGCAGCTCGCCGGTACAGATCCCCGTGAACGCGAACGGAAAAAAGACCAGGACGACGTTCCGGATCCCGCGGAAGCCACTCAGCCGAACCTCGACTCCGTGCTGGTCCGACAAGGTGAAGTCCGGTGCCTCCTCGCCGACGCCGATCGGCATGCGTCCCCCTCTGCGAGCGGTGTGGGCGATTGCTGCGGATGCCGTCAGCGCTGGCGGGCGCGTGGGGTGACGAGCTTGGTGCCCAGCCAGTCGGGCGCCACGGACAGGCTCGTCGTCGTGGAGAGCCCGGCGGTCGGCGCGGACTCCGCGACCTCGCTCGCGTCGACGTAGCCGTCCCGGCCGACCTTCGGCGTCAGCAGCCAGATCACGCCACCGTCGGTGAGGTCGGTCTTGGTGTCGACGAGCGCGTCGACCAGATCGCCGTCGTCATCACGCCACCAGAGGATCACCGCATCGACGACATCGCCGTACTCGTCGTCGACCAGCTCGCCGCCGGTGCGGACCTCGATCGACTGGCGCAGGTCCTCGTCGGCATCATCGTCCCACCCGAGTTCCTGCACCACCATGCCCGGCCGCAATCCCAGCCGCTCTGCCGGCCCAGACTGGCTCTCGGCCTCGCCTGCGGTCGCACTCACGACGCCGTCCTCCTGTTCTGTCATCAGTGCTTATGATCCCATCAGGAATCTCGATCGACTACCCGACCCACCCAGCGATCGCCCACCGACCCGGCAATCGCCGTCCGATCGACCACTCGAGAGCATGCTCCCCATCGAGACCCCCCCTGAACGCTGGCGGGTAGTCCAGCGTGTCGGTGCCGTCGTACGCAAGTGCGCACGGCGTTTCGCACGAACTTATCGCCTGCGCGTCGGAGCCGCGCGGAACGGGGTTACCACGCTGCAAGTCAAGGATCATCCCCCGATGAGAGACAACCGCACTTTTCGGAGCGGATTGTCGCGGTTGGTGTCGACCAAACACAGCCGCTGCCACGTGCCGAGCTCCAGCCGACCCGCCAGTACCGGCAGGACGGCGAAGGGAGGAAGGAACGCCGGCAGCACGTGGTCGCGGCCGTGGCCGGGTGACCCGTGGCGGTGCCGCCATCCCAGCCCGGACGGCAGGACCTGCTCGAGCACCTCGAGCAGGTCGTCGTCACTGCCTGAGCCGGTCTCGATCAGGGCGAGTCCCGCCGTCGCGTGCGGGACGAAAACGTGTAGCAGCCCTTCCGGTCGTCCCGGAAGCCCTGCCAGAAACTCCTCGCAGTCGCCGGTCAGGTCGTGGACCGTCTCCTGCGTTCCGGTCCGGATGTCGACGACCTGGCTGTACATGCGTACCCCTCCCGGACCCGGGGCGAGCTCAGCCCCTTCCAGACGATCCTTCCGACTGCTGCTCCACGACCGCATCCGGCCCCGGGGAAGACGAGCGCCTCGTGGCCGCCTGCGAACCGGACGACGTAGGGTACCCGGCGGCATGGTGAGAACGTCCGAAACCGTACGCCACACCCGGGTCCTTCGACTGGGGCCCATCGCCGCGAGAGACTATTGAGTGTCAAGGACGACAGCAGTGGCTTTGTGGGGAGACCCCCCACCCCCGAGAAAGGGATTGCCGTGGCTTCCGGAGCAGAGCGTAGGCCCATCATTACAGATGGTCTTCCCACCCAGCTCCCTGATACCGATCCAGACGAGACCCGTGAATGGATCGAGTCCCTCGACGCCGTCCTGGACGAACGAGGGCAGGAGCGTGCCCGTTACCTGATGCTGCGGTTGCTCGAACGTTCCCGTGAGCGCCAGGTGGGCGTTCCAGGCGTACGCAGCACCGACTACATCAACACCATCCCCCCCGAGAAGGAACCCTGGTTCCCGGGCGACGAGCATGTCGAACGCCGGATCCGGGCCTATATCCGGTGGAATGCCGCGATCATGGTGTCGCGGGCCAACCGCAAGGGCCTGGAGGTCGGCGGCCACATCGCGACCTACCAGTCGGCGGCCAGCCTCTACGAGGTCGGGTTCAACCACTTCTTCCGGGGCAAGGACCACCCGGGTGGGGGAGATCAGGTCTTCATCCAGGGGCACGCCTCCCCCGGCGTCTACGCCCGCGCCTACCTGGAGGGCCGGCTGGACGAAGACCGGCTCGACGGCTTCCGCCAGGAGCTCTCGCACGGCGGTCCGGGCCACGGGCTTCCGTCCTACCCGCACCCGCGCCTGATGCCCGACTTCTGGGAGTTCCCCACCGTCTCGATGGGGCTCGGCGCCATCAACGCGATCTATCAGGCACGGTTCAACCGCTACCTGCACAAC
>JBOHED010000440.1:0-3398 GCA_050700915.1 Actinopolymorphaceae bacterium
GTGTCGCTGCAGCCCAACGCCGGGTCGCAGGGGGAGTTCGCCGGGCTGCTGGCGATCCGTGCGTACCACCGGGCGCGGGGTGACGTCGACCGCGACATCTGCCTGATCCCGTCGTCCGCGCACGGGACGAACGCTGCGTCGGCGGTGATGGCCGGCATGCGCGTCGTGGTGGTCGGGGCGGCGGACGACGGAACCGTCGACCTCGATGACCTGCGCGCCAAGGTCGACGAGCACCGGTACCGGCTCGCCGCGAACATGGACACCAATCCGTCGACGCACGGTGTCTTCGAGGAGGACATCCGTGAGCTGTGCGACATCGTCCACGAAGGCGGGGGACAGGTCTACGTCGACGGGGCGAACCTCAACGCGCTGCTCGGTCTCGCGCGGATCGGCGAGTTCGGTGGCGACGTCTCGCATCTCAACCTGCACAAGACCTTCTGCATCCCGCACGGTGGCGGCGGTCCGGGGGTCGGTCCGGTCGCTGTCCGCGAGCACCTCGCGCCGTACCTTCCCAACCATCCGCTGCTTGCCGAGGCGGGACC
The DNA here is from genome assembly GCA_050700915.1 of Actinopolymorphaceae bacterium. GTDB lineage: Bacteria > Actinomycetota > Actinomycetes > Propionibacteriales > Actinopolymorphaceae > Thermasporomyces. The sequence goes on from JBOHED010000440.1 coordinate 543, forward strand.
GGCCACCGGCGTCGGGCCCGTGTCGGCGACGCCCTTCGGGTCGGCGGGCATCCTGCCGATCTCGTGGGCGTACATGCGGATGATGGGCGGGCCCGGGTTGCGCCTCGCCACCGAGTCAGCCGTGCTCGCCGCCAACTACGTCGCGACCCGGCTGGCGCCGCACTACCGCGTGCTCTACACCGGCCGCGACGGCCTAGTGGCACACGAGTGCATCATCGACCTACGCCCGATCACCAAAGAGGTCGGCATCACCGTCGACGACGTGGCGAAGCGGCTCATCGACTACGGCTTCCACGCGCCGACGATGAGCTTCCCGGTGGCGGGCACCTTGATGGTGGAGCCCACCGAGTCCGAGGACCTGGCTGAGCTCGACCGCTTCTGTGACGCGATGATCGCGATCAAGGGCGAGATCGACTGCGTCGCGTCGGGTGAGTGGCCGGCGGACGACAACCCAGTGCGGAACTCCCCGCACACGATCGAGATGCTGGCGGGGGAGTGGAACCACCCGTACGCCCGCGAGGAGGCGGCCTACCCGGTGGCCACGCTGCGACGGCGGAAGTACTGGTCGCCGGTACGCCGGATCGACCAGGCGTACGGCGACCGCAACCTGGTCTGCGTCTGCCCGCCACCCGACGCCTTCGCCGAGTAGCCCGCGGGTGCCCACGTTTGGTGCGGTGTCACTGGATGACGATGAGTACCGCGCGGCGTCCTTCCACGTGATCGACTTCGAAGCCGTGACGCCACGCGGCTACCCACCCGAGCCCATCGAGGTGGCCGTCCTGTCATTGGTCGTCCGCGACGGGTCGCTGGTCGAGGTCGCTCGATGGTCGTCGCTGATGTGCCCGCCGCCTCATGCGCCGGTCACCGCGTTGGATGTCGAGCAGACGGGCATCACGGCCGCGATGGTGGCCGGGAAACCCCCGCAGCCGAGGTCCTGGCCAAGCTCGACGCTGACGTCCAGCTGGGACCGTCCAGCGTTCTGGTCGCGCACCATGCTCCCGCCGAGGCCGGCATCCTCTACGCCTATCGACGGCACTGTCCACGTCTTGCTGCGACCCATCTGCTCGATACCGTTCGACTCGGCAGAGCTGCGTATCCGGACCTGCACTCCCACAGCCTCGACATGCTCATCCATCATCTGCGCCTTCGGCGGCCGGCCAATCGCCATCGCGCCATGGCCGACGTGGAGGTCACGGCAAAGGTCTTCGCGGCCCTGCTCGCTCACGGGGCTCGGACCGGGCTCTGGACTCGCCTGCGAGACCTGCGCGACGTAGCCGGCTACGAGGCGAAAGCGACCAGGCCCGAACAGGGCACCCTCTTCGACGAGTACGACACGTCTTCGTCGACCTGAGGCGTTCGAGGTGGAGTAGTGGTCGACCGGACCTCGTCGCCTTCGTACGGTCAGCCACTACTCCACCGCCCGCGAGGACGCGGCCTTCCCGGCGGCGACGCTGCGGCGGCGGAAGTACTGGTCGCCGGGTCGACCAGCCGTACGGCGACCGCAAGCTGGTCGGTGTCTGACCGCCCTCGACACCTTTCGCGGAGTAGAGCTCAGCCTCCGCCGCACAACGGACGGTTCATTGCGAAGTTGTGGTCAACCGGGCCGAGGTCCGGTCAACCACAACTTCGCAACGAAATCCTCGCGCGATCTCGTCGAGTGCGGTTGCGCCCGAGTCGCGTTTGCCCTGATCGTCGACAGGGCCGGATGATCCACTACTTTTGAGGGGGCTGGCATAAATGGGATCAAATGGGAGAAGAGTAGGTGCCGATGTCGCCATCCGAACCCCCTGCCACGCGCATTCGACAGGCTCCAGGACCAGGTCGCCGTGGTCTGGACATCCACCGAGGTGGAACCGGTCAACGCCTGCGTGTTCGGAGCCTACAAAGGCGCATGCGGCTGAGCCTCGTGCGTTCCCGCGGTGAGGGGACATGTCGGCGTGTGCGTCCCAGCGGATGTCAGCGCCACTGGTCCGCTGCTCGCGGCTGGAGGTGCCTGTCAGGCTTGGCGTTCAAGCGCGCGGACGGCGTCGGCGATGTACGCGTCGGCGACGTAGGTCATTCCGGCTGACTCGACGATCCGCCGAGCCTCCTGCGCCTCCGCCGGCGAGGTCCAGTACCCGCGTGGATCCTTGACTCCCTCGGCCGAGAGCGCGGACTGGCACCAGATGGTCGTGGCGCCGATCCGCAGGGCGTCGGCCACGATCGCGGGGAGCTCCTCGATCGGCCGGAATACGTAGACCAGGTCGCCGCTGTCCGGAGGGACGCCGATCCGCGTCTCGACGATCTCGCCGTCGCGAAGCTCACTGGCGAACACGTCGTCTGGCTTGGGCCCGCCGTACACCACCACCGTGTAGCCGGCCCGGGTCAGCGTGTCGGGGACGTCGCGCGACGGCCAGTCGTGCAACACGACCGTACGGGCTTCCCGCAGGATCTTCTGGTGTGACGATGTCATCGGTGTTTCCTTTCCGCGTGTGTTCTCACCGCACGGCCTGGTGGCCGAGCATCAGCGCATGGTGGGGCGGGCCTGGGCGAAGATCCACCGGTAGCCCTCGAGGTCGCAGGCGACGTACGTCCGCTCGCCATGGACGACGATGTCGCGCACGATCGTCGCTCCGTTCGCCTTCGCGTGGGCGAAGTGGGCGTCCAGGTCGTCGACGTACACCCGGGTCATGTGGGTGACCGGTTCATTCGCGGGGCGTTGCCCGTCGAGTGGAAACAGGATGATGATCCCGTCGCCGACGTGGAACTCGATCCACGACGGCCTGTCGCCTTCACCCGGCGCACTGTCGACGTCCCAGGAACCCAACTGGAAGACGGTACGAAGCCACCGAGCGGCAGCAGGCGGGTCTTCGTAGT
>JBOHED010000441.1:0-7477 GCA_050700915.1 Actinopolymorphaceae bacterium
GGTGAGCTGGCCGCCGGCCGAGCGGTCGTGGTGGTCGACGACGCGGACCGGGAGAACGAAGGCGACCTGATCTTCGCCGCGTCGGCAGCCACGCCGGAGTTGCTGGCGTTCACGATCCGGCACACCAGCGGCGTGGTCTGCGTACCCCTACCTGGCGAGCGTCTGGACCACCTCGGCATCCCGCCGATGACCGCCGACAACCAGGAGTCGATGCGGACGGCGTTCGCGGTCACCGTCGACGCGACGGCGGGGGTGACGACCGGGATCTCGGCGGCCGACCGCACCCGTACGATCCGGCTCCTCGCCGACCCCGACGCGGGTCCGGCCGACTTCGTACGGCCCGGGCACGTGTTTCCGCTGCGCTACCGCTCGGGCGGTGTACTCGCCCGGCCCGGCCACACCGAGGCCGCCATCGACCTGGCCCGGCTTGCCGGACTGCCGCCGGCCGGCGTGCTCGCGGAGTTGGTGAACGACGACGGGACGATGATGCGCGGCCCGGCACTGCGAGAGTTCGCCGACGAGCACCACCTCGCCCTCGTCTCGATCGCCGACCTGATCACGCATCGCCGCCGCCACGAACGCCTGGTCGAACAGGTGGCGACCGCGCGACTGCCCACGGCGCACGGCGAGTTCCGGGCGATCGGTTACCGGAACCCGATCGACGCCTCCGAACATGTCGCTCTCGCCAAGGGCGATCTCGCCGCGCCGGCCGGCGACGGGATCCTCGTGCGGGTCCATTCCGAATGCCTCACCGGCGATGTACTCGGATCCCTTCGGTGCGACTGTGGGCCGCAGCTGCAAGGCGCTCTCGAAGCGGTCGACCGGGCCGGCACCGGTGTCGTCATCTACGTTCGCGGACACGAGGGACGAGGGATCGGCCTCCTGCCGAAGCTCACGGCGTACGGTCTACAGGACGCCGGGCACGACACCGTGGACGCCAACCTCGCCCTCGGATTTCCGGCGGACCTGCGCGACTACTGGGTGGCCGCCCAGATCCTCACCGATCTCGGCGTACGGACGATCCGGCTCCTCACCAACAACCCCGCCAAACGGATCGGGTTGGAGAGCTACGGCGTGACGGTGGCAGCAGTCGAACCGCTGGCGATACCCCCCAACGGCGAGAACGTCCGCTATCTCCAAGCGAAACGGGACCGGCTCGGTCATCTGCTGCCAGTGCACACCGAGCCGCTACACACCGAGCCGGTCCAGACTGGGCAGATCACCGGGAGGGCACAGTGAGTGGAAGTGGCGCGCCGACGATTCGGCCGGCGGAAGTCGAGGGCCTGAGGGTCGGCGTGGTCGCCGCCTCGTGGCACGACGAGGTGATGGGCGGGCTCCTGGCCGGCGCGCTCCGCGCCCTTGAGGAGGCGGGCATCCCCGATCCGTGTGTCGTCCGCGTCCCGGGATCGTTCGAACTCTCCGTCGCTGCCGTACGTCTCGCCCGCGCCGGCATGGACGCCGTGGTGGCGCTCGGCGCCGTCATCCGTGGGGGTACGCCGCACTTCGAGTACGTCTGCCAGGCCGCCACGGCAGGGCTCACGCAGGTGAGCGTGGAGACGGGCGTCCCGGTCGGCTTCGGTGTGCTCACCTGTGACTCGGTGGAGCAGGCGATCGACCGCGCGGGCCTGCCTGGGTCACGGGAGGACCGTGGGTACGACGCGACCCAGGCCGCTCTGGCGACGGCGGCGACCCTGAGGAGTGTGCAGGAACTCGCGGTCGGGCGATGAGTTCCGCCGCCCGGCGCGTCGTGGAGTTACGGGAGGTCGACGGGGAGCCGATGGTTGGTGGCAAGACCATGCGGCGCGCACGGGTCTCCGCCATCGCGCGGGCAGACGATGAAGTGCTCGGAGACCCTCGCCCGGTAGAGCCGGTACGCAGCAGGCGGCTCCAGTTGCTCGCGCGTCATGGTGTACGCGCCGCGCTCCGGGGCGCCGGGGTAGATCTCGACACCGCGGGCCAGATCTGGCCCGGTGAGCTCCTCGCCGACACCGGACATGTAGACGGCCTGGCCGGCGCCCAGGGGCACTGTCGAGTCGAAGACGACGATGCTGAGCCGCGGGTGCTCCGCAAGGTTCTGCGAGTGCAGCGCCTCCGGGGCGGAGATCCAGTAGAAGTCGGTGTAGTCGGCCGTGCCGAAATAGACCGGACTGGTCCACGGGTTGCCGTCGCGGTCGACGGTTCCGAGCGTCATGTAGAGCGTGGCGTCGAGGATGCTCCGCGCGATCGCCGCCGGCTCGTCATGGCGACCCGGCCGGACGCTGGCGGCGGCCTTCTCGGCGTCTGGCATGGAACCCCCCGGGCGTGGAAGTTGACCTTGGAGAGACTACGGGCTGTCGGCACAGTGGGCCAGACCGTAGGTGACCGCACGGACCTTCTCCGCACGTCGACGAGGCGAACGACCGGTCCACGGTCTGCCACACTGGCGCCGTGACGATCCAGCACACCCTGTTGCTGCTCCGCCACGGCAAGGCGGAGTCGCCGGCCGGCGTCGCTGACAGGGACCGCCCACTCGCCGCTCGCGGGCGCCGCCAGTCCGAGCATGCCGGGACGGTGTGCAGGACAAAGGGGATTTCGCCCGACCTCGTGGTGGTGTCACCAGCTCTTCGGGCGCGTGAGACCTGGACTGCATTCGCGCGCGGGCTGGAGCGTGAGCCGGAGGTCGACATCGACAGTCGGGTCTACGCCAACACCGTCGACGACCTCCTCGAGGTGGTCACGGCGACGCCGGACGACATTGCCACCCTGATGATCGTGGGTCACAACCCGTCGATCGCCGACCTCGCCCTTGTACTGGACGACGACGAGTCGCGGCGGCGCGGCACTGTCGTCGCCGACGGCTATCCCACCGGGGCGTTGACGGTCTTCGACCTCGACGTGCCGTGGTCCCTCGCGGGCCCGGGCACGGCTCGCCTGCGTACTGTCGTACGCCGCTGATCAGCCCTCGCCGACTCTGGTGGGTCCCGGGTAGCCGGTCTCGGCGTCAGCCGCGTCGATCTCCTCGCGGGTGATTCCGAGGAGGTAGAGGATCGCGTCGAGGTACGGCACGGTGACCGCGGTGTCGGCTGCCTCCCGGACGACCGGCTTGGCGTTGAACGCGATCCCGAGCCCGGCGATGGCGAGCATGTCGAGGTCGTTGGCGCCGTCGCCGATCGCGACCGTCTGGCTCAGCGGCACCCCGGCCTGCTCGGCGAAGCCGTGCAGTGCCTCGGCCTTGCCGGGCCGGTCGACGATCGGTCCGACGACGCGCCCCGTCAGCGTCCCGTCGGCGACCTCCAGCAGGTTGGCGGCCACGAAGTCGATGCCCAGGTCGGCCGCGATCGGTTCGACGATCTGGGCGAAGCCGCCGCTCACGACGCCGAGCTGGTATCCGAGGCGCTTGAGGGTACGCAGCAGGGTCCGGGCGCCGGGCGTGAGCTGGATCTCGTGGCGTACCTCGTCCATCGCCCCCGCGTCCACGCCGGCCAGTAGCGCCACCCGTTGGCGGAGCGATTCGGCGAAGTCCAGCTCTCCCCGCATGGCGGCGGCGGTCACCCGTGCCACCTCGTCCAGGCAGCCGGCGCGGGAGGCGAGCATCTCGATGACCTCGCCCTGGATGAGGGTCGAGTCGACGTCCAGGACGACCAGCCGCTTGGCCCGGCGGTAGAGCCCGGCGGGTTGGACGGCCACGTCGACCTGCTGGGCGGCCGCCTCGATCGCGAGGGCGGTACGAAGCTGGTCGGGATCGGCGCCGGAGACGTCGAGCTCGATCGCGATCACGGGGTACCGGGCGATCCGGATGATCCGGTCGATATTGCCGCCGGTGTCGGCGATCCGGCCGGCGATGGCGGCGACCGCGGTCGGGTGGAGCGGGTGGCCGAGGACCGTGACATGACTGCGTCCGTGGGCCCGTGGACGGTTGTCACCGGCGCCGGACTGAACCTCGACCTCCATCGCGAGGTCGTGGGCCACGTTCTCGATCGCCTTGCGCAGGCGGGCGTCGTCGCGCGGCGTGGTCACCAGCACGCCGAGGACGAGCCGGCCGCGGAGGACGACCTGCTCGACGTCCAACACCTCGACAGAGAACGGCGACAGGGCGCCGAAGACGGCAGAGGTCACCCCTGGACGATCACGTCCGGTGAGGGTGAGCAGGAGGGTTCGATCGGGCGGGAGCGCACTCGGCACGCCCGCAACGTTAGTGGTGCCCGGTGAACGGGCCGAGTGAAGGGGCCGGGCTCAGACCCCACCCGTGACGTCCTGCCCCGACAGGGCGAGCGCCCACGCGAGACAACCGAACGCCGCCGTCACCGTCACGGCTCGTACCACGTTCCACCTCACCCACCGGTCCTCGAAGCTCGCCCGGACGGCCGCGAGATCGGGGATTTTGTCCGGGTCACCAGCTGCCACGAGCGCATTGTTGAGGGGGATGTTGATCCCACCGGTGAGTGCGAGTTGGACGCAGTAGAGCACGAAGGCGGCGGCGATCCACGGCAGGAGCCGGCCGTAGCCGAGATGCAGGACGACCGCGAGCAGGGTCAGGACGAACGCACCGAGGAAGCTGGCGAGGAACCACGGGTTGATGATCTTCAGGTTGATCCACTGCATCGCGCTGACGAAGGTCCGGTCATCGGCGTGCCGGAGACCGACCATGACCGAGCAGGCCCAGGCGTAGAAGAAGCCGGCGCTCAGCCCCATGATCAGCGTGGCGACGAGGAGTACGACAGTCTGGAACGAGGTCGACATGGACCACAGTGAAGCGCCTCGAGGCCGGCCGCGCCATGGCTGCAGGGCTCGATCCCTGACTCAGCCCTCCCGAGGATCAGCCCCTCCCGAGGAACGGCATCCCGGTCGCCATCACGGTCATGAACGGCACGTTGGCGGCGAGGGGCAGGCTCGCCATGTAGGCCACGGCCCGTCCGACGCCGTTCACGTCCATCGTCGGCTCCACCCGGATCGACCCGTCGGGCTGGCGTACGCCGTCGGCCATCCGCGCGGTCATCGGGGTCTCGGCGTTGCCGATGTCGATCTGCCCGCAGGCGATGTCGTGGTCGCGCCCGTCGAGGGCGGTGGCCTTGGTGAGCCCGGTGATCGCGTGCTTGGTCGCGGTGTACGGAGCGGAGTGCGGCCGCGGTGTGTGGGCGGACAGCGAGCCGTTGTTGATGATCCGCCCGCCGCGGGGTGTCTGGCTCTTCATCAGGCGTACGGCCTGTTGCGTGCAGAGGAACGCGGCGGTGAGGTTGACGTCGACGACCCCCTGCCAGTCGGTGAGCTCGAGGTCCTCGAGGGGTACGGCTGGAGCGCCCCGGCCGGCGTTGTTGACCAGGAGGTCGAGCCGGCCGTAGGTCTCGCGGATGGCGGCGAACAGCGACTCTACGCCGCCCGGGTCGGCGACATCGGTCGGTACGGCGAGACCCTCGTGCCCGGCGGCCCGGAGCTCGTCCGCGAGGTCGTGCAGCGGCTGGGGACGTCGACCGGCCAGCGCCACGGACCAGCCATCCCGGGCGAGCGCGAGGGTGACGGCGCGGCCGACGCCGGTACCGGCCCCGGTGACAACGGCGATCTTGTCGGCCATGAAATTTCTCCTCGGACCAGGCGGTTGGCGAGTGTATGGGTGCGACCCGGGAACGGCCACGGATCGAGACCGGCGCGAAGCGGGTCCGAGCCTACTTCGGCGGCGCGGTCGTGGCCGACACGGTGGAGCCGGTCCTGGTATGGGAGGTTCCGTACTATCCGGCCTACTACCTTCCGGCGAAGGACGTCCGTACCGATCTCCTCGTGCCGGCCGGAGAGGGGCGTCACTCCGAGCGGCTCGGGGACGCCACGTCGTACACGCTGAGAGTCGGCGACAAGGAGGCGGCGGGCGCGGCCGTGCGCTACCTCGACTCCCCGGTCGAGGAGCTGCGTGATCTCGTCCGCCTGGACTGGAACGCGATGGACGCGTGGTTCGGGAGGACGAGGAGGTCTTCGTCCACCCGAGGAGTCCGTACGCACGGGTCGACGTCCTCGCCAGCTCCCGGCACGTCCGGATGGAGGTCGACGGCGTGACGGTCGCGGAGTCCGCGCATCCGACCCTGCTGTTCGAGACCGGCCTGCCCGTGCGCTACTACCTGCCGAAGACACACGTACGTATGGACCTGCTGACGCCCACGGCGACGGTGACGCACTGCCCGTACAAGGGCCAGGCGGAGTACTGGTCGGTGACCGTCAACGGCACGGAACATCCGGACCTGGCGTGGTCCTACCGCACGCCCCTGCCGGAGAGTCAGAAGGTCGCCGGGTTGATCGCGTTCTACGACGAAAAGGTGGACGTCTACGTCGACGGGATCCAGCAGGCTCGGTAGCGCCAGAGGACAGGTCGTGGGGCCTTGATCGGCGTGCTGGTCCGCCTCTGAGCCGGCCATGGTCGGCCTGGCCGCTATTGGCCGACTGGGCACGTCCGGCTTGTCGAGTCATCAGACCTTTGCCGACGCTGGGGGCATGACGATCCGAATCGCGATGCTCGGCGCCGGCTCCCTGGGGTTCACCCGCAGGCTGGTGCGCGACATCCTCACGGTGCCCGAGCTGGCCGACACGACGTTCGCGTTCTACGACATCAACGAGCGCAACCTCGAGATGGTGACCCAGCTCTGCCGTCGGGACATCGAGGCCAGCCGGCTGCCGGCGACGATCGAGCCGACCCTGGACCGCCGCGGCGCCCTCGACGGCGCCGACTACGTCTTCTCGGTGATCCGTCAAGGTGGGCTTGACGCGTTCCGGGGCGACATCGAGATCCCGCTGAAGTACGGCGTCGACCAGTGCGTCGGCGACACCCTCTGCGCCGGCGGCGTGATGTACGCCCAGCGGACCATCCCGGCGCTGCTCGACTTCTGCAAGGACATCCGCGAGGTCGCGAAGCCCGACGTGCTGTTCCTCAACTACTCGAACCCGATGGCGATGAACACCTGGGCCTGCAACGAGTACGGCGGGGTGCAGACGGTGGGCCTCTGCCACGGCGTCCAGGGTGGCCACTGGCAGATCACCCGGTGCATCGAGCACTGGGCCAAGCGCGAGGGCATGATCGGCCCGGACGAGAAGCTGCACCGCAGCGAGGTCGACATCGTGGCGGCCGGGATCAACCACCAGACGTGGTACGTCAAGGCGCAGTGGCGCGGGATCGACATGATCCCGAAGATGCTGGAGCTGTTCCAGGGGCACCCGACCTACCCGCAGACCGAGAAGGTCCGCATCGACGTGCTGCGCCGGTTCGGCTACTACAGCACCGAGTCCAACGGCCACCTGTCGGAGTACGTGCCGTGGTACCGCAAGCGGGTCGAAGAGATCCCGGACTGGATCGATCTCTCCAGCTGGATCAACGGCGAGACCGGCGGCTACCTCCGCGTGTGCACCGAGGGCCGGAACTGGTTCGAGACCGACTTCCCGAACTGGATGAAGGAGGACCCCAAGCCGATCACCGCCGAGGGCCGCAGCGAGGAGCACGGGTCGTACATCATCGAGGGCCTCG
>JBOHED010000442.1:0-12719 GCA_050700915.1 Actinopolymorphaceae bacterium
TGGCGGTTGTCCTCACGGCGATGCTCGTGGCAGTCGTTCCACAGGCCTCGAAAGGTGGCGCGGAAACCTTGAGCGGACACGGTTCGGTCGTACCCCCCGACGAGTTGACCGGTGACCTTCGTACGCACGATCCCGCGTTGGTGCGGGAGTCCGACGGCGACGGGAGGTCAGGGCCCTCGACCGACGAAAAGGGTGACTGGTACGTCTTCTCGACCGGTGACCCGCAGGTGTCGTCGGGAACCGTTCAGATCCGGCGGTCGAGTGATCTCGCGTCGTGGGAGTTCGTGGGCACCGTCTTCGACGAGATTCCCGCCTGGGTGCGCGAGGAGGTGCCGGGCGTCTCGAACATCTGGGCACCTGACGTCTATTTCCACGACGGTGTGTACTACCTCTACTACTCGGGTTCGACATTCGGCTCGAACCGTTCGGTGATCGGGCTCGCCACCAATACCACGCTCGACCCTCGCGACCCTGACTATGAATGGGTGGACCAGGGTCTCGTGACGCGTTCGGTGCCCGACGACGACTACAACGCCATCGATCCGGGCATCGTGGCCGACGACGACGGCACACCGTGGTTGGCGTTCGGGTCGTTCTGGAGCGGGATCCGGATGGTGCGGCTCGCGTGGCCGGACGGGAAACCCGTTGCTGGACAGGGCGAACCGCTGCGGCTCGCGGACCGGCACGTGCCGCCGAACGCGATCGAGGCGCCGTACATCGTGAAGCGCGGTGGGTGGTACTACCTCTTCGTATCGATCGACTTCTGCTGCCGCGGTGTGGAGAGTACGTACAAGATCGCGGTCGGGCGCTCGCGCGAGGGCACCGGGCCCTACCACGACAAGCTCGGGACACCGCTCGCGCATGGCGGAGGCACGGTCGTCCTGTCGGAGCAGGGGACGATGTTCGGTCCCGGCGGGCAGTCGGTCTTCGACGGCATCCTGGCGCATCACTGGTACGACGGGACCGCCGACGGAGACTTCCGCCTCGGGCTCCGGCGGATCGTGTGGGGCGCGGACGGCTGGCCGCGGCTCACCGGTCCCGGCACGACCCGTTAGCCCACCGGTTGCTGGAGGCTGGCAGACCGGTCGTGGTCTGCCATGCTGGGACCTCATGACCCTCCGCGAGTTGGCACAGGACGTCGATGCCCGTTGTCGCCTGACCGGGGAGTTCGTCCTGCGTTCGGGGCGGGTGGCGAACGAGTACTTCGACAAGTACCAGTTCGAGGCCGATCCGCGGCTGTTGGACGGGCTCTGCGCACACCTGGCCGCTCTGGTGCCGCCCGATACCGAGGTGCTGGCCGGGCTGGAGATGGGTGGTATCGCCGTCGTCACGGCGTTGGGCCGCCACACCGGACTGCCGTGTGCGTTCGTACGCAAGGAGGCCAAGACGTACGGCACCCGCCGCCTCGCGGAGGGCGCCGACGTCGCCGGTCGGCGGGTCCTCGTCGTCGAGGACGTCGTGACCTCCGGCGGCCAGGTGGCGAGCTCGACCCGGCAGCTCCGCGAACTCGGCGCCGACATCGCACATGCGCTCTGCGTGATCGACCGGCAGGAGGGCGGGGCGGAGGCCCTGGCCGCGGAGGGGATCACGCTGCACGCCCTGCTGACGCGAGCGAGTTTCGACGACCCCCGGGAGCCGTCGCCACCGACGAACACCATCGATGACGCCTGATCACCGGACGCGGGGCAGGGCGCTGGCACCGCTGATCGCCGCCTGGCTCCTGCTCGCGACCTGGGCGTGTGCGCCGCCGCCTGGGGATCGAGCGGGTTCCGCCGAGTCGCGCCCGGCCGCCGCGCCGACGGTACGTCCGTCCGTCACCTCACCGGGCGTCATCACGACCGCCTACGTCACCTGATACTCCGTACACGACAACACTCCACCTGGGTCGGCGCGGATCGCCTATCCCAACCGCCGGCACGAGGTCGCCGGGGGAGTCGGCAGTTACGACGATCCGGTCACGGTCGCGGTCGGCTGGCACCGGGAGGACGGTACGCAGTGGCCAGTGGGCAGCCGGTTCTATCTTCCGTACCTCCACAAGTACGTCGTCGTCGAGGACCAGTGCGGCGACGAGGCGGAGGACGGACCCTGTTACCAGCTGGCGGAGGCGGCCGACGGCGCCACCACCTGGATCGACGTCTGGGTGGGAGGCGAGGGGCAGACCCGCACCGCGACGGACCGGTGCCTCACCCGGATCACCGGGATCCACACGGTGGTCCACCGGCCGGCGGCCGACTACCCGGTCAACCGGGGCGACGTCGCGGCGGCCTGTGACAGCGAGGCGTTCTGGCCCGAGAACGTGCCGGCGAGGTAGGCCGCACGATGAGGGGAGGACGCAGCGGGCGACCTCCTCGTGCCGGCGAGCCGGCCGCGTCAGGTGCGTACGGGCCCCGTCGACTCCCGGGGCACGAGCTGGCACGGAATGGCCTCCACACCGCCGCTCGGTGCCGCACCACCGATCGCCGCGAGCAGGTGTTCGGCGGCGACCCGGCCGACCTCGCCGAGGCTCATGTCGATGGAGGTGAGAGGCGGTCGGCAGGCCTTTGCCATCGCCTCCCAGTTGTCGAAGCCGATCAGGGCGACGTCGTCGGGGATGCGCCGGCCGCGTTCGCGTAGTGTCTCGGCGGCACCGCGGGCGATCTGGTCGCTCCCGCAGAAGATCGCGTCGACGTCGGGGTCGCTGCGTAGGAGGATGTCGGCGCCCTGCCGTCCCCACTCCTCGCTCCACTCGCCGTAGTGCGCCTCGCCGCCGGCGAGCGCCAGTCCCGCGCCATCGAGGACCTTCGTCATCCCGCCCACCCGCTGCCGCGCGGCGAGGAAGCGTTGTGGTCCGGCGACGTGGCCGATGCGGGTACGCCCGAGGGCGAGCAGGTGCCGCGTCGCCGTTTCGCCGCCGCCGAAGTCGTCCGGGATCACCGAGAAGTCTGCCGGGTCGGTCGACTGGGTCATCGCGTAGACCACCGGCACGGGCAGGTCGGTGCCGACGCTCGGGCGTGGCTCGACCCGGCGGCCGGTGACGAGGATGCCGTCCACCCTGCGGCCAAGGAGCATCTGGATGTGGTGACGCTCCCGGATCGGGTCGTCACGGGTGTCGCACATGAAGACCGAGATCTGGCCGGCTCCGAGGGCATCCTCCGTGCCGAGCATGACCGGGATGCAGAACCGACCGAAGCTGTCGGAGGTGACCAGACCGACGGTGAACGTACGCCCACTGAGCAACCCACGGGCAAGCACGTTGGGACGGAACCCGAGCTGGCGGGCCGCCGCGGCGACCCGCTCGCGGGTCTCGGGGCGCAGTGTGCCGCGACCGTTGAGCGCCTTGGACGCGGTGCCGATGGAGACGCCGGCCGCGGCGGCCACGTCACGAATGGTTGCCAGCCGGGCACTGGAAGGCGGTTCCGACAACCCTTTTCCTTTCTCTGTCGTACCAAACACCCGCTCCAGCATAGATGCTGTTTCCGCAGTCTCCATGTGCGTTACAGGCATATGGCGTGACCTAAAGGTGACGCCGACCTTGACGCTGCCCCGCGTGACTTCCACACTTTCGGAAATCCTATTCCTTCCGGTTGCCGGTACAAAGGAGTCCGATGGGTAGCGCTCTCCCGTCCCCGTCCGAACAAGCGTGTGGTCCCGCTGTCCCCACGCCGAGCGGGCGGGCGGTCCATCGGCCGTTGGGCATCCGCGACGTGGCCCTGACCGGCGGTCCGTTGGGCCGATGGCAACAGGTCAACCGCGCCGCCAGCATCCCACTCGGCATCAAGCAACTCGACGAGGTGGGCAACCTCGACAATCTCCGGCTCGCCGCGCAGGCCGTGTCTGGGAAACTGCCCGAGGACGCGGCTGCCGCGTTCAGGGGCCCGCGGTTCTCCGACTCCGACCTCTACAAGCAGCTCGAGGCGGTGGCGTGGGAGTCCGGTCGGGAGGCCGACGACGACCTTGCGGAGTTCGTCCGCCTGGCAGGCGAACTGCTCCTCGCCGCCCAGCGCCCCGACGGTTACGTCAACTCCTACTACCAGGTCGTCGCTCCGGAGAAGGAGTACGCCGAACTGGCGCACAGCCACGAGATGTACTGCGCCGGCCACCTCATCCAGGCCGCGGTCGCCATCGCCCGGGTGGGCGGAGGCGAGGACGTACGCACGGTGGCCGAACGGTTCGCCGACCACCTCGTCAAGGTGTTCCTGCACGAGGGCAACCCCGGGATCGACGGGCACCCCGAGATCGAGACCGCCCTGGTCGAGCTCTACCGCGTCACCGGCGAGCGCAACTATCTGACGCTCGCGGAGAAACTCGTCAACGAACGCGGCAAGGGCCACATCACCAAGGGCCGGGGGAGCCGCTACCTCCAGGACCACCTGCCAGTACGCGAGGCCGACACCCACGTGGGGCACGCCGTCCGCGCGCTCTATCTCGAGGCCGGGATCGTCGACGTCGTCCTCGAGACCGGTGACGAGTCGCTGCTCGAATGTTCCGTACGCCGGTGGGACGACATGGTGGCGGCGAAGACCTACCTCACTGGTGGCGTCGGCTCACGGCACGCCCAGGAGGCGTTCGGCGACCGCTACGAGCTACCGCCGGATCGGGCGTACACCGAAACGTGTGCGGCGATCGCGAGCATCCACTGGAGCTGGCGGCTACTCCTCGCCACCGGGGAGGCGCGATACGCCGACCTGATCGAACGCACGCTCTACAACGGATTCGCGGCCTCGACGTCGGCCGACGGCACACGGTTCTTCTACGTCAACCCGTTGCAGCGACGCCACGACCACTACGAGGGCGACGATCCCGGCCGCCGGAACGAATGGTTCTCCTGCGCCTGTTGCCCGCCGAACATCATGCGCCTGGTCGCGACGCTCGGGCACTACGTCGCGAGCGTCAGCGAGCCGGAGGACGCGTTGTTCGTCCACCAGTTCGTTCCGGGCACGATCCGCGCGGAACTTCCGTCCGGCGCTGTCGGCGTGTCCGTGGCCACCGACTTCCCCTGGGCAGGGACGGTGTCGTTCACCGTCGACCAGGCGCCGGAATCGGAATGGACGTTGGCCGTCCGCGCTCCGGAATGGAGCTCGACGGTCAGTGTCGCGATCGACGGTCAGTCGGTCGACGTCGCACCGGATGGGAGTGGGTACGTCCGGTTGCGCCGGACCTGGAAGCCGGGCGAGACGGTGACCGTCGAGCTGGACATGACCCCTCGGCTCGTCTACCCACATCATCGCATCGACGCCGTCCGCGGCACGGCAGCAGTGGAACGCGGCCCGCTCGTCTACTGCTTCGAGCAGGCCGACCAGGCAGCGGACGTCGACGTTCAGGATCTCGCCCTGGCAGCCGCGACCGGCACGGAACCGCGGGTGGTCGACAATGACGACCTCGCCGGTATCGGGCGCACGGTCACCCTGCACCTGGACGCCCTCGCCCTTTCTCAACCCAGTAACGGCCATCCCCACTCAACAACACTGCCCTACTCCACCACACCTCCGGAGGAGCAGGTCACCGCGACCACCACCACCGCGGTCGCCGTCCCGTACTTCCAGTGGGACAACCGGGACGGCGCCCCGATGCGCGTCTGGCTGCCCCTTCACCAGCAATGAGTATTCCCGACAAGGAGTTGGCAATGACGCCGCGATCGAACGCAGGGTATTCCGCACGTGCGCGATGGAACAGGCGGGAGCTGCTGCGGATGGGCGGACTGGCCGCCGCGGCGGGTGTCGCGGCGCCGGCGCTTGCGAACTGCAGTGCGCCTGGTGGTGGCAGTGATTCCGGCGGGGGCGATGGTGATGTCGAGCTGCAGTTCATGTACTGGGGTTCGACCTTCGAGCAAAAGGCCATCAACGCCATGCTCGAGCAGTTCGGGGAGAGGAACGACGGGATCACGGCGAGGCCGCTCTACACCCCCGAGGAATACGACACCAAGATCAATACGTTGGTGGCCAGCAACCGGCCGCCCGATGTCGCGTATCTTCCGGTGGGCCAGGCGTTCCGGCTCGCCAAGCAGGGAAAGCTGCTCAACCTCTATCCCTACCTTGATAAGCACCCAGAGTTGGCCAACCACCTGTCCGGCACGTACTTCTGGTACGGCAAGGACAAGATGCTCGGCACCCAGACGGCCAACGAGGTCATGCTGCTCTGGTACAACACGAAGGCGCTCGACGATGCTGGTGTCGAGAAGCCACCCGTCCAGGCGGACCAGGCGTGGACCTGGGACCAGCTGGTCGAGAATGCGTACAAGCTGACCTTCGACCAGGACGGCAACCACCCCGACGAGTCAGGGTTCAAACCCAACCAGATCAAGCAGTTCGGGATATCGGTCAGCATCGAGTACATGCCGGCGTGGTACAGCTTCCTGCGCAGTAAGGGTGTCGACATCGTCGACGAGTCGGGCAAGAAGTGTCTGCTGGACACGCCCGAGGCGGTCGAGGTGCTGCAGAACGTCCAGGACCTCATCTTCAAACACCACGTGGCGCCCACGCCCGGGCAGATGGGCGGCACCGATGCACCGGCCACGAATGTCCAGCTGCAGACCCGCCGCATCGCCATGGTCGTCGACGGGCAATGGATCCTGCTCGACATGTCGCAGAGCGACCTGGACTACGGCATCGGCGTGCTCCCCAAGTTCGATGAGCCGGTCACGACGCAACTGTCTGGCGCTTCCGCCGTCTTCTCGGCAACCAAACATCCGGAGGAAGCGGTCAAGCTGTTCGCCTTCCACAACGACCCGAGATATGTCGACCTGAACAAGAACGGTCTGTGGATGCCGATCGAGAAGAAGTACTACACCGATCCCAAGGCGATCGACTCGTGGGTCAAGAACGACGTGCACCCACCGGAGTTCAGGCAGGCGGTCGTCGACTACACGCTGAACAATGCCGTCACCACGGCGGCCCAACGTCTGGCGAACTGGGACGCGATCGACAGCAAGCTGCTGACGCCTGCGCTGCAGGAGATCCAGACCGGCAAGCGTCCGGCCAAGGAGGTCCTGGCGGAGGTGACTCCGAAGATCGATGAACAACTTCAGGGTTGGGAATACACCCAGGAGCTCTAGTCCTCGCATGTGGCGCTGTAACCCCAAGCCGACGCAGGAATGAGGCGATCGCATGTCGGTGACGACTGGCCGAAACCCGGTGAATGCTCCGGAGGCCCGGCCGTCGAAGTCGAGGATGTCTGGACAAGCGCGCCTGGAGCGTCGATGGGGAATCGGGATGGCCATGCCGGCGGTTCTCGGCTTCCTTATCTTCACGATCGGTCCCATGATCGCGTCGTTCTTCTTCAGTCTCACCGACTGGACGATTGGCAGCAGTCCGAATTTCATCGGAGGCAAGAACTACCAGACGCTCTGGAACGACGAACTCTTCTGGAAGTCCCTGAGCGTGACCACGTACTACACGCTGGCTACCGTTCCGCTGATTCTCGTCCTGGGATTCGTCCTGGCGTTGTTGCTCAACCAGCAGGTGCGTGGCCTGAGCTTTTGGCGCACGATCTATTATCTGCCGACGCTCGTTCCGGCAGTGGCGAGTGCGGTGCTGTGGATCTGGATCTTCAACCCTGACTTCGGGTTGTTGAACTCCGTTTTGCGCCAGGCCGGATTGCCGACGTCGCAATGGATCTACAGCGAGACGGCGGTGGTGCCGTCGCTGGTCATTATGAGCAGTTGGGGATTCGGCAACGCGATGGTGATCTTCCTGGCTGGGCTGCAGGGAGTGCCACGACATCTGTATGAAGCGGTGTCCATTGACGGCGGCGGCGTATGGCAGCGGTTCCGGCATGTGAC
The DNA here is from genome assembly GCA_050700915.1 of Actinopolymorphaceae bacterium. Classification (GTDB taxonomy): domain Bacteria; phylum Actinomycetota; class Actinomycetes; order Propionibacteriales; family Actinopolymorphaceae; genus Thermasporomyces. The sequence goes on from JBOHED010000442.1 coordinate 7,757, forward strand.
ATTGCCGATGATGACGCCGACCATCTTCTACAACCTCGTCACCGGGGTCATCGGCACGTTCCAGGTCTTCAACCAGGCGTACGTGATGACCCAGGGTGGCCCGAACAACGCCTCGCTGTTCTACATCTTCTACCTCTACCGCACGGCGTTCACCGAGAGTGCGATGGGATATGCAAGCGCCCTGGCGTGGGTGCTCTTCATGGTCATCATGGTGATTACGTTCCTGCTCTTCCAGAACGCTCGCCGCTGGGTCTATTACGAAATGGCAGGTGCTCGATGAGTTCGGCGCCGGTAGCGCAACGGAAAGGCGTGGCGCCGACCAGTGGTCTCGCTCCACGTCCTGAAGCGCCGGGCAAACGACGCACCTGGGGTCGCCCCTTGTTGTACGTCGTGCTGGTGGTAGGCGCCGTTCCGACCATGCTGCCGTTCGTATGGTTGATGCGTAGCGCGCTCATGGGCGACAACCAGATCTTCATCGCGCCGCCGGAGTGGTTGCCGAATCCCTTCGAATGGGCCAATTTCAGCGGTTCTCTCACCGCTCAGCCGTTCGCCCGATATTTCGTCAACACGATGATCATCGAGGTCTTGAGGGTTGTCGGGTCCGTTCTCACCTGCGCCATCGCCGGATTCAGCTTTGCCCGGCTACGCTGGCGCGGCCGGAATGTGGTCTTCGCCGTCCTGCTCAGCAGTGTGATGCTGCCGTACGCCGTGTCGCTCATCCCGACGTTTGTCATGTGGCGGTCTCTTGGTGCACTCGACACCTTCCTGCCCCTCTGGGTGCCGGCATTTTTCGGCGGAGCGGGTGGCGGTGTCTTCAGTATCTTCCTGCTGCGGCAGTTCTTTCTCACCATTCCGTTCGAGCTGGATGAGGCTGCTTATATCGATGGTGCGTCACCGTGGAAGGTGTTCTGGACGATCATCATGCCGCTGTCCAAGCCGGCCCTCGTGGTGGTCACGATCTTCGTCTTCATCGACACGTGGAACGACTTCCTCAATCCTTTGCTCTACCTGAGCAGTGAGGAGAACTACACCTTGGCGCTTGGGCTGGCGTCGTTCCAAAGCGTCTACACCGCCCAGTGGGGTTATCTGATGGCCGCGTCGGCAGCGGTGATCGCGCCGATCATCGCGCTGTTCTTCTTCTTGCAGCGCTACTTTATCGAAGGTGTCACTCTCACCGGTATCAAGAGCTGACCGCTGGCATCTGCAGACCTACTGAAGGGCGGGCCACGTGGGCCACACGCATGCCGACCTTGCCGCGCAGGAGTTGGACCGGGTGGCGGAGGAGATGTTCCGCGGTCAACTCGCCTGGTCGCCGCTGTATGCCAGCCAGGTGGGCTATCCGGGGTACGCCGGGACGCTTCCGGACGTCACCGTTGCGGGCGAGGAGCGGCGTAAGGCGGAGCTGGAACGCTTGCGGGATCGGGCCGCAGCGGTCACGGCCGATCAGCTTGACGACGATCGCCGGATCACCCGGGAAGTGTTGCTTCGCGCCATTTCCGACGCCCTGGTGGGGCTCGCGGCATCGTCGCCGGACTACACGGTGACGCCGTTGCCGCACACCGGCTCGGCGGCGACGGTGATGATCAGCTTTCCCAAGTCGTCCCTTCGTACGTCCGAGGATGCGGAGGGATACCTCGAACGCTGCGCGAAGGTTCCGGCCTGGCTGACGGCCGCACAGGAACGGCTTGACATCGGCCGCGTCTCGGGCAGGTTTCCCGTGCGCCGGTTGGTTCTTGCGGCGGTGGAGCAGGTCGACGCCTACCTGTCCGTACCGGTCGCGGAGGATCCCCTTCTCACGGTGTCGGCGCCGGCGGAAGGCGATCCACCTGGCTGGCGGGACCGGGTGGCCGCCGCCGTCGACGAGCAGGTGCGCCCGGCCCTGGCGCGCTACCGGGATCACCTGGTGGCCGAGGTCTTGCCGACGTCGCGACCTGACGAGACGCCCGGCCTTGCCGCTCTGCCGGATGGTGCTGCGCTCTACCAACAACTCGCGGCCGGGCACACGACCACCGACCACAGCGTCGACGAGCTCCACGAGCTCGGCCTGTCTCTGGTCGCGGACCTCACCGAGGAGATGCGCGAGCGCGGGTCACGCACCCTTGGTAGCGCCGACTTCGCCGAGATCACCCGTCGGCTGCGGACGGACGCAGACCTACGCTTCGACAGCGCCGAGGAGATGCTGGCCGAAGCGCGCGCCACGCTGGCGAGGGCGCAGGAGGCGTTGCCGCGTTGGCTCGGGCGGGTGCCGGACGTGGGCTGCGAGGTCCTCGAGCAGTCGGTGTACGAAGCGGAGAACGGCAACCTGGGCTACTACCAGTGGCCGAGCGTCGACGGCGACCGGCCGGGGCGGTTCTGGCTCAATACGTACAAGCCGACGACGAGGATGCGGTTCGAGCTGCAAGGGTTGACATTCCACGAGTCGGTACCGGGGCACCACACCCAACTTGCCTTGTTGTGGGAGCTTCCGGAGCTCTGCGCCTTCCGTCGGCACGCCCGGGCGACGGCATTCACCGAGGGTTGGGCGCTCTACACCGAACGCCTCGCGGACGAGATGGGCCTCTACACGAGCGAGGTGGCGAAGCTGGGCATGGTGTCGTTCGACTTCTGGCGTGCCTGCCGGCTGGTGGTCGACACTGGGATGCACGCGCACGGGTGGAGTCGTGAACGAGCCGTGCGTTTCATGATGGACCACAGCGCCCTGACCCGGAAGAACGTCGAGAACGAGATCGACCGCTACATCGCCTGGCCGGGACAGGCACTCGGGTACATGGTGGGCAGGCTGGAGATCGCCCGGTTGCGGGCCGAGACCGAGCGGCGGCTCGGTGCGGCGTTCGACATCAGGGCGTTCCATGACGCGCTGCTCGGGCATGGCAACCTGCCGTTGACAGTGCTCGCCCGAGTGGTGGACGACTTCGTGGAGAGCCACGAAGCTGCGAACGGTGGGTGAATACGGAGCATCGGCGCCGCTCGTCCTGTGATCATGAAGCCAAACCGGAACATGAAAGCTGGCGGGGCTAGACCTCCGCAGGTTCGTCATGATCACGGGACGGGCGAGGCGGAGCGGTCGGGTCGGGTCGGGTCGGGTCGGGTCGAGGTGGAGTCTCAGGCCGTACGCCGGACCGGGAGGGCAAGGCCGGCGGCCCGGGGCTTGGACGTGGGCTCGTCGGCTCCGTACCTCTCCAGCAGGTCCAGCCCGAGCCGCGCGCGCCGCACCCGCTCACGCGTCAGCGCCACCGTTGTCGCCTCGAGGTGCGTACCGGCCGGGTAGACGTCCGGTGCGTTGCGCAAGCCGAACTTGACATAGACCGGCGCCGCGACCTCGATGAGTGCCGGCAGTTCGTGGTGGCGTACGTATCCACCGAGGTTGTCCGGCGCCTCGACGTAGACATCGAGCGGGACGTCGACGGCGGCCCGGATGGCGGCGATCTGCGCCAGGCTGAGGTCGGTCGCGACGTTGAGCGTGTTTGCGCCGAGGTCTTCCAGCACGCGGGCGGTCGCAGCGTTGGTGATCGGCAGCATCACCGACACCTTGGCCTGCATCTCGGCGGGCAGGTCGCCCGCGGCGCGTAGCTTCCCGAACGCGGCCAACACGCCAAGGTCGGAGATCAGCACGCTACGGATCCCGTGCTCGGCGGCCCGGATGATGTCGTCGAGGACGGCCGCCACCTGGTCCTGGCCATGCGCGGTCGCCGCGAAGCCGCCGCCCGCGGCCGACCGGGCGGTTGCGGAAACTCCCCACCCGGCGCAGGGCCGGGCGAAGAGGCTCACCTCGATTCCTGCCGCGTCGGCCTGCTCCACGATCGTGTCGAGTTCGACGTCGGTGAGCAGGAAGACACCGCTGCCCTGGGAGATCCGGCGGACCGGCACCTTCAGCCGCTCGGCCTCCTCCAGCACTGCCGCCAGGCAGCGGGGACCTTCGGTACTCGGGATCTCGACGCGGTAGCGGACCCCGTCGGGGAACCGCTTGTCCGAAGCGGGAAGCTCCCCTAGATCACGGGGAGGGAGGTCGAGCTTCTCCAGCAGCTGGGTTCCGCGCATGCGAACCACGGGATTCCACCCTCCGGTTGTCGGCAGCAATCGGCCGCTAGTCATTGTCCGGTATCTCGAACGGCATTCGTATACTCGGACATCGTGTGCAGGCACAGCCGATCACGTCAAGCGTCCCCCACCCACGGGAACTGATTCACGGGAACTGAAGGAGCGCCGAGCCATGGGCCGAACCGTCCCCGCGGTCACGCGGGCCCTGGACATCCTCGAACTGTTCGGCACCGCCGAGGACCTGTCCATTCCGGAGATCCATGGCCGACTCGACCTGCCGCGCACCTCCGTCCACGAACTTGTCGGCACCCTGGTCGAACGCTCCTACCTCGCGCCCGTTCCCGGCCAGCCGCACCGGTTCCGCCTCGGCGTGGGCGTGTTCCACCTCGGTGCGACGTACGCCGAAAGGCTCGATCTTGCCCGCGAGGGTCAGGTCGCGGCGGCAGAGGTGGCGGCGGCCTGTGACGAGACCGTCCACGTCGCGGTCCTCGACGGCCGGCACGTGATCTACGTCGCCAAGGCCGACTGCACCCATCCGGTACGCATGGTCTCGGCCGTCGGCCGCCGCCTGCCCGCGCACTGCACGGCGGTCGGTCTGATGCTGTTGGCAAGGCTCGACGCCGGTCGGCTCGACGAGCTCTATCCGGTCGGCGACAGCCTGGCCGCCCTGACCGAGCGGAGCATTACCTCGGCGGCGCAGCTTCGCACCCGGCTCACCGAGGTCCGCGGCTGCGGGATCGCCGAGGAGTACTGCGAGTCGAACGAGGCCGTCGCCTGTGTCGCCGCACCCGTGAGCGACCGTGCCGGCGTGACCGTCGCGGCGCTCAGCATCTCGGTGCCGATCGTCCGCTGGACGCCGGAACGCAAGGACGGCCTGGGTCGGCTGGTCAGCGAGGGCGCCGCAGCCCTCTCCGCCCGGCTGGGC
>JBOHED010000443.1:0-8287 GCA_050700915.1 Actinopolymorphaceae bacterium
GTACAAGCTCTGGGGGCTGATCCCGTGGGACCGCCACCTCCTCGGCCCGGTGGAGCGCGGTGCGCCCTTCTACCTCTGGGGTGCCGACCGCGCGGGCCGCGACGTGCTGTCCCGGATCGTCTACGGCTCGCGGGTCTCGCTGTCGATCGGTCTGGTGGGCGTGGCCGTGAGCTTCGTCCTCGGCCTGCTGCTCGGCGGGATCTCCGGCTTCTACGGAGGTACGCCCGACAGCCTCATCCAGCGGATCATCGAGTTCCTCATCGCGATACCGACGCTGCCGCTGTGGCTGTCCCTGTCGGCCGCTGTACCGGCGGACTGGGGGCCACTCATGCGCTATTTCGCCATCACCGTCATCCTCTCCGTCATCGGATGGACCGGGCTGGCGCGGGTGGTGCGGGGTCGCTTCCTGTCGTTGCGGGAGGAGGACTTCGTGACGGCTGCCCGGTTGGACGGATGCCGCAGGGGCAGGGTGATCTTCCGGCACATGGTGCCGTCGTTCGCCAGCCACATGATCGCCTCGCTGACTCTCGCGGTGCCCGGGATGATCCTTGGTGAGACGGCGCTCAGCTTCCTCGGTCTGGGTCTGCAGTCGCCGGCGGTCAGTTGGGGCGTCCTGCTCCAGGACGCGCAGAACGTCCGGGCCGTCGAGACCGCTCCCTGGCTGATGATGCCGGGGGCAGCGATCTTCGTCACGGTCCTCGCGATGAACTTCGTCGGCGACGGCCTACGCGACGCCGCCGACCCCTACCGATGACAGCCCACCCCGGGGAAGGAGGCGGCCCGATGGATGACGCGATGGACGATGGTGTGGTCCTGCGGGTGACCGGGCTGCGGACGCAGTTCGAACTCGACGACGGGGTCGTGAAGGCCGTCGACGGGGCCGATCTGGAGGTCCGCCGGGGCGAGACCCTTGCCGTCGTGGGCGAGTCGGGGTGTGGCAAGAGCGTGATGGCGCGGTCGATCCTGCGACTCGTCGATCGGCCCGGTCGGATCGTCGCGGGAGAGATCCTGGTCCGCAGACCGGTGATCGAGGGACGACACAGCGCGGGCCGCGGCAGGGAGGGCGCACCGGTCGACGGCATGGTGGACCTGGTGACCGCCGACAAGCAGGTGATCCGGGCTGTGCGGGGCGGGCAGATCGCCATGGTGTTCCAGGAACCCATGACGTCGCTGTCGTCGATGCACACCGTCGGCGACCAGATCGTCGAGGCGATCCTGTTGCATGAGCGACTCACGAAAAACGAGGCACGAGCGCGCGCGATCGAGTTGCTCGGCCGGGTGGGAATCCCGGCACCGGCCCAACGCGTCGACGCGTACCCGGTCCAGCTGAGCGGCGGCATGCGGCAGCGCGCGATGATCGCGATGGCGCTGTCGTGCAATCCCGAACTCCTCATCGCCGACGAACCGACGACGGCGCTCGACGTGACGACGCAGGCGCAGATCCTCGACCTGCTGCGGTCGTTGCAGGCCGAGTTCGGGATGGCGGTCATGCTGATCACCCACGACCTCGGTGTCGCCGCCCAGATGGCCGACCAGGTGGCGGTCATGTACCTCGGCGCCGTCGTCGAACGCGGCGACGTGGGCGCGATCCTGCGGTCGCCAAGACATCCGTACACCCGGGCGTTGTTGCGGTCGGTGCCGAAGCTGGGCCTTCGGCACCGCGCCCGCCTGGCCCCGGTGCGCGGCATGGTGCCGCACCCCTATCAGCGGCCGCCGGGATGTCCGTTCCATGACCGCTGCGACTCGTTCATCAAGGGTCGCTGTGACACCGCCCCGCCACCACGTGTCGTGGACGAGACCGGGCGCGAGGTGCGTTGTGTGCTGTACGAGGAGGCCGGATGAACGCCGTGGGCGGCAACGATGTCCTGCTGGACATCCGTGGGCTCGGCAAGTCGTTCCCGATCCGCCGCGGACTCCTCAGCCGCACGGTCGGCGAGGTCCGGGCGGTGGACGGCGTGGACCTGCGGATCCAGGCCGGCCGCACCGTAGGGCTGGTCGGCGAGTCCGGCTGCGGGAAGAGCACGCTCGCCCGATGCGTCCTCCGGGTGTACCCGCCAACCGCGGGGCAGCTTCGCTACCGCGGGACCGACGGCCGGGTCGTCGACCTGGCGGCACTCGGGGAGCGGGCACTCCGGCCGTACCGCCGGCAGATCCGGATGGTCTTCCAGGATCCGTTCTCGTCGCTCAACCCGCGGATGACCCTGCTGCAGATCGTGGGGGAGCCGTTGAGGGTCAACAAGGTGGTGCCCGCGGGCGAGATCGAGGATCGGGTCGCGGAGCTGCTGCGACGGGTCGGCCTGCGCCCGGAGTATGTCCGCCGCTATCCGAACGCCTTCAGCGGTGGCGAACGGCAGCGGGTGGGCATGGCCCGCGCGCTCGCCCTGTCGCCGCGGCTGGTCGTCGCGGACGAGGCGGTGAGCGCACTCGACGTGTCCGTCCGGGCGCAGATCCTCAACCTGCTCAAGGATCTGCAGGAGGAGGAGAACCTCACCTACCTGTTCATCTCCCACGACCTCGGCATGGTGGAGTACATGGCCGACGACGTGGTGGTGATGTACGTCGGACGCGTGGTGGAGACCGGTCCGACCGATGACCTCTACGACAGGCCGTTGCACCCTTACACCGAGGCGCTGCTGTCGGCGGTGCCGGACCCGGACCCGGCCGCGGCGAGGCGGGAACGCATCATCCTGCGCGGCGAAGTGGCCGATCCCTCGCACGTGCCGCCCGGGTGTCCTTTTCATCCGCGGTGCTTCTACGCTCAGGACCGCTGCCGGACCGAGCCGCCGCCGCTGCGCGAGGTCGTCCCAGGCCGGAAGGCAGCCTGCCACTTCGCCGAGGAGCTGAGCCTTCGTGGAATACCAGCTGCGACCGTGTCCGGCAGTGGATGACGACAAACCAGTGTTGACGGCAAGCCAGTGTTGACGGCAAGGCGGTCGTGGACACCGATGGTTCCCGAGAGGAGTACGGATGGACGAGCGGTTCAGCGGCGTCGTCGAGCCGCACGAGGCGGACCCGGACCTGACATCGGCGTTCCTACCAGTGGTGCACGAGGGGGACAGCCACGCCGCCAACCTCGCCGAGCTGCCGAACGGCGACCTGCTCTGTGCGTGGTTCAACGGGCCGGGTGAGGGCGATCCGGGCACCAATATCGTGCTGTCCCGGTTGTCGTCCGGCGGCGACCGGTGGAGCCCTCCGATGTTGATCGCCGCGGACCCGGACCGGTCCGAGCAGAACCCGGTCGTCTTCTCCGCCCCGGACGGCACGGTGTGGCTGCTCCACACGTCCAACGAGCCGCACGACCAGAAGACCGCCCACGTGCTCGCCCGCACCTCCACCGACCTCGGGCACACGTGGAGCGAGCCGTGGGTTCTCTTCGCGGGGCCGGGATTCTTCCTCCGCAACCCGCCGGTGTTCGCCGACGACGGGTCGTGGGTGCTTCCGGCGTACCACTGCCGGGCCGAGGGCGAGCACAGTGTCGTCGTCCGCAGCACCGATGCCGGAGCGACGTGGCAGGAGCACGCCGTGCCGGACAGCCTGGGCCGGGTGCAGCTCACCGCCGTGCAACGCGTCGACAAGGCGCTCACCGGACTGCTCCGTAGCCGGGCGGCCGACCGGATCTACGCCACCGAGTCCCCGGACCTCGGACGCACCTGGTCAACGCCGGTCCGCACCGACCTGCCGAACAACAACTCCGCGATCCAGCTCGCGCGGCTCGCCAGTGGAGCGCTCGCCCTCGTCTACAACGACGCGACGCTCGAACGCGACCAGTTCCGTTGGGTGGGCAGTGCCGAACACCCGCGCAAGAAGGCGGTCAGGACGCCGTTGACGCTGGCGCTGTCCGAGGACGGCGGCCGGACCTGGCCCCACCACCGGAACGTCCAAAACGCCGACCTCGAGTACCGCGGCAACGAGATGGGGTACTCCTACCCGAGCATCATGCAGAGCCGCGACGGGCGGCTGCACCTCGCGTACTCCTATCTGCGCAAGGCGATCCGACACATACGTGTGGACGAGGCGTGGGTGAAGGAGGGTGGGCGGTGACGGTGGGAGCAGACGCCGGGCCCACTGTGCCAGAGGTGGAGCGGTGGGGTGTCCACGAGGTCGTGCTGGTCGGGCCGGCGACCGGCAATCCGTACGCCGACGTGACGTTGTCGGCTCGCTTCTCCTACCGCAACCGGGCCGTCGAGGTCGACGGTTTCTACGACGGCGACGGCACGTACCGGATCCGCTTCTCGCCGGACCGGGAGGGCCGCTGGCGGTACGTGACGGCAAGCAACGTGGCGGCGCTGTCCGGACACCGCGGTGAGCTGAGCTGCGTCGCGCCAAATCCGGACAACCACGGCCCGGTCGAGGTGGTCGACCGCTTCCACTTCAGGCACGCCGACGGCACGCGGTATCTCGCCTTCGGCACCACGTGTTACCACTGGACGCACGACATGGACGAAGTGCAGGAGGAGGCGACGCTCCGCTCGCTCGCCGCGTCGCCCTTCACCAAGGTCCGGATGTGCGTGTTGCCGACCGGCGGCATGCGGCCGTCAGCGCTCGCCTTCGCTGGCGACACGCCCGGCCGGCTCGACAGGACCCGCTTCAACCCGGTCTTCTTCGCCCATCTCGAACGCCGGATCGCCGACCTGGCCGCCCTCGGGATCATTGCCGACGTCATCCTGCTTCATCCGTACGACAAGGGTGTGTGGGGAGTCGACGACATGACGCCCGAGGAGGACCGGTACTACCTGCGCTACGTCGTCGCCCGGCTGGCCGCCTACCGCAACGTCTGGTGGTCGATGGCGAACGAGTACGACTTCAACAAGAACAAGACCATGGCCGACTGGGACGCACTGCTGCAGCAGCTCCAGCGGATCGACCCGTACGCACGGCTGCGGTCGATCCACAACGGCACCCGGATGTACGAATGGGCGGCGCTCTACGACTTCACCAGGCCGTGGGTGACCCACCAGAGCATCCAGCACTGGGACGCGACCCTCGTCGACCAGTGGCGGGCCGCGTGCCCGAAGCCGGTCGTCATCGACGAGATCTGCTACGAGGGCGACATCGACCGCCGGTGGGGCAATGTCACCGGCCTGGAGATGACCCGGCGGTTCTGGCAAGGCACGGTTGACGGCGGGTACGTCGGGCACGGCGAGTGCTTCGTGGACGCTCCGGACGGCCGCTGGATGTCGCGAGGCGGGACGCTCCGCGGCGAGAGTCCGGCCCGGATCGCATTCCTACGCAGGATCATCGAGGAGGGACCGGCCGACTGGATCGAGGCGCGGCGGCAGGGTAGGTACTGGCTGGAGTACCTCGGCGACCGGCAGCCCGCCTGGCACGACGTCACGCTGCCGGACGGCGCGGACTACGAGATCGACGTCCTCGACACCTGGGCGATGACGGTCACCCCCTTCGGTGGACGGCATCGCGGCGAGTGCCGGGTGCCGATCGGTCGTACCGACCTGGCGTTGCGGATCAGGAAGGTGACCTGATGCACGCTGTGCCCCGTAGCACTGTACCCGGGAGCGAGGTGCCCGAGGTCGAGTGCTGGGACGTCCTCGAGCTGGACGCCGGTGCGCTCGACGGTGGTTTCGCGGAAGGGACGATGCCGTCGATGACCTTCGCCAGGGATGGGCGGACCTTCGTCTCGGGGGCGTTCGAGGAAGGCGGGCGCTACCGCGTACGGTTCCTGCCCGACGAGCCCGGCGAGTGGACGTACACCTTCGACGCCAGTGGCAGCGGCACCTTCGTCTGCACGCCACCCTCGCGCGACAACCACGGGCCCGTCCGCGTCGACGGGCTCCGCTTCTCCTACGCCGACGGCACGACGAACGTCCCGCTGGGCACCACCGCGTACTGGTGGCACGAGCAGGACGCGGACCACCGCAAGGCGACCTTGACAGCCTTCACCGCGGCGGGCTTCACGAAGGTACGGATGTCGGTCCTCCCCGCGGGCCGGGCCGGCTGGCCGGACCCCGGTCACCTCGCCGCCGTCGAGCGGGGCGTCCGGGAGTTACGTGACATCGGGGTCGATGCGGAACTGGTGCTGTTCCACGCGGGCGAGGGCTCCGTGCGTGCCCGGGGCCCTGACCCTGGTTGGCAGGGATTCCTCCGACAGGCGGTGTCCAGGCTCGCGGCGTACCGCAACGTGTCCTGGTGTGTGGCCGCCAACGCCGACCAGGTCGTGGCCCCGGCGGAGGGGTGGGACGAGGTCGTACGCGTGGTCGAGGAGTACGACTACGGCCATCACCTGCTGACGCTCCACGGTGGCCCGCTGCTGGACTTCGGTCGCCGCGCCCTCACCCACGCCAGCGTCCGGCACGACCAGGTGCGGATCGTCTCCGCCCTCACCGACTCGCTCGGCAAACCGGTGGTCGTCGACAGCTGCGGGTTCGAGGGGGACGCGCAGCTTCGCGAGGCCAGCCTGACCGCCGAGGAGGTGGTCGTACGCCTGTGGGAGGCGACCTGCCGCGGCGGGTTCGCCTCCCACGGTGAGTGGTATACGGCCGACGACGCAGCACCGTGGTGGAGTGCCGGTGGTGCGCTCGCGGGCGCCGCCGCAGCACGGATCTCCTTCCTGCGAACGGTCATGGACGCCGCGCCGGCTGGCCTGCGGCGCCGCGCCCAGGAGCCCGACGCCTCGACGCTGGAGCTGCCGGGCGTCTACTACCTGCAGTACTACGGTCCGCACCGGTTCCGCAGTCGGGCGTTCACGCTGCCGGCCGGCGACTACCAGGTGGCCGTCCTCGACACCTGGAACATGCGGGTACGTGAGCTGCCCGGCACCTTCACCGGGACCTTTGTGCTCGAACTTCCCGGCGAGCTCTACCAGGCGGTGAGGATCGAGCGATGCTGACCGGTCCCGACGATGGGTGCGGCAGCCGCCCCGTGACATGGCGGCTGGCCGACTCTCGCGGCGAGAAGCAGGTGGAGCTCGTCACGTCCGGCGCCGACGTCCGGTTGTCGATCGGGCTCGGGGACGACGAGGAGCCGGCGTTCACGGGTGCCCTTGCGGACCTGCTGATGGTGTCGATGGGACGGCCCTGGCGGTTCGTACGACCGGGCATCACACGCGCTGAGGTGGCCGGACACGACGGTGTTCTCACGGTGACGTGTTCGGTTGGCGGCCTCGATGTCAACCTGTCCTTGCGGTTCGACGGCGACTTCCTGTTGGTCGACGTGACCTGGCGGAACTCAGGCGAGGTGCGGCTGGTGGACGTCGCCGTCGGACTGGTGCTGGACCTGCCCGAGCGCGCGGATGAGCGGATCACCATCCCCGGTGTCGTCTACAACGACAACCCGTCGGCGGATCCGTCCCGCGAGGTGCCGAGGATCGGTCCCGCGCCGGGCGGCGGCTATGTCTGCGAGGAGCACCGGCTGCCGATCCCCGCCGTGAATGTCGAGTGGGTGGACGGCGCCGGGTCCCGTTTCCTGAACGTGCACTCGCGACCCGCGTACGTCGATGCTGCGGACGGGACAGTCCATTACGGCTCGTTGGGAGTGCACCGCACGACCGGCGGGCCGTCGGTCGCGGCACTCAGCGGTGTCGTGATGTGCGGCGGGAGACCTGACATCACCTATGTGCACAAGGGTACGACGGCCGGCTACGACGCCGGCTACCTCGACTTCCCACCCGGCTTCGTTCTGACAAAGGGATACGCCCTCGACTGGGGCACTGTCGGCAAGCGTGGGCAGGGATTCCGGGCACTTGTCAACCGTCGCTTGCCATGGTGGGAAACGGCCGCGTCACCCCCACTCGACCTGGACCAGATGATCCGGCTGAAGACGCAGGCGATGGACGCCCGCTGGGCCGTCGACGGGAGCCTGGCCGGCTGGCTCAAGTTCCCGAGCTGGGGCGAGCCGGCGAGCTCCCGCCCGGTGGCGCGGGACTTCCTGTACGGCTGGACCGGGCAGTGCCTGCGCCTCGCGTGGTGCGACGCCCAGGTCGGGTTCGACGAGAGCACACCGGAACGGGTCGCGAGAGGCCGGCGAGCCGTCGACTGCTACGTCGCTGGAAGCGGGACGGCCGTGCCCGGCCTGCGGCTGAACGCCTGCGCCGTCGACGAGAAGCGCTGGCACGGCTTCGTGCGGGACGGGCACGAGTTCGTATCGAGTCGTGCGTACGGCGAAACGCTGTGCGACATCGCCGACATCGTGGCACTGTTCCGGTCCCACGGCGCCGAGGTCCCGCCCGCGTGGACGACCACCCTCACCGACGCCGCGGACTTCCTCGTCGACGCGACTCTGCCGGACGGGATCCCGCCACTCGGCTGGCGCCTGGATGGCACACCACACGCGG
>JBOHED010000444.1:0-3186 GCA_050700915.1 Actinopolymorphaceae bacterium
ACGATCTCCCGCCAGCACCATCCGCAAAGGGGATCTCTCGTGTCGCGACACCTTCAACGTCGGCGTCTGCGACTCAATTGTCCTTGCTGCGTTGGACTTCTGGTGTTGTCGATCATGACGAACGGGCGGTTGCCGAGGTCAACGACACGGCAGAGATTGCGTTGCCGTCGGTACCTGCGCTTCCGTCATTTCAATCGCCACGTTACGCAGCGGTTCGACAAGTTTCGAGTGCCGACTGGCGGAAATATCGCGGGTTCCTGACCTGAGCGGGATGGATATCGACCGCAATCAACGAAAATTCCTCCCCCGTGGTACGAATTGCCCACGGGGAAGGAATTCCGTCAGTTCCGTCGCCGTCAGGGACGCAGGCCCTTGCTCTCGAGCCATGCGTACGGGTCGATGGCGGTGTCCAGGCCGCCGCCGTTCGGCCGAACCTCGAGGTGCAGGTGCGGACCCGTCGCGTTGCCGGTGGCGCCGACATAGCCGATGACCGTCCCAGCGCTGACGTCGCCCGAGGTCTGGGCGAAGCGCGACATGTGCGCGTAGAGCGTGACGGTGCCGTCGGCGTGCCGGACCTTGATCCGGTTGCCGTAGGCGCCGTCCCAGCCCGCACTGACGATCCGACCGGCTCCGACCGCACGGACCTGCGACCCGCTGCTGGCGCCGAAGTCGAGCCCGTGGTGGGACGACGACCAGTTGTTGCCGCTCTGCCCGAACCGCGCGGTCAGGTTGTACGACTGGAGCGGCAACGTCCAACCCTTCGCCGCCTGGTCCGAGGTCCGGTCCGACGACCGCGACGACCGGTCGGCGCTCGAGTCGCGGGCGGACTGCTTCTTGGTCGACCGGTTGTCCGCCGGCTTCGCCTTGCCCCCAAGTCGGAGCCTGTCGTCAGGAAAGATCAGGTTGGGGTCTTGGACGACGCTGCGGTTGATCTTCCAGAGGGCCCGCCAGCCGCCGGGAACCCGGTTGGCCCGGGCGATGCTGGAGAGCGTGTCGCCTGGCCGGACGGTGTAGCTACCCGCGGCCGTCTTGCGTGTCGAGGTCGACTTCGGTACGGACCGGGAGGCGCGCGTTCGCGGGTCGGTCCGAACCTGCGTCTGCTGCTTGGACTTTGTGGCCGATGTGCCGTCCGGGCTACCTGCGCTGCCCGCCTTGTCGCCCTCGTCGAGCCCGAGTTGGCGGGAGCAGGACGGCCAGGCGTTCCAGCCCTGGACGTCGAGCACCTTCTCGGCAATGGCGATCTGTTCGGCCCTTGTCGCAAGGTCGGCGCGGGACGCGTACTTCGTACCGCCGAACTCTCGCCAGGTGGGACCGGCGAACTGCACTCCGCCGTAATAGCCGTTGCCGGTGTTGATGCTCCAGTCGCCGCTGCTCTCACATTGCGAGAGCTGGTTCCAGGTGTCGTCGGTGGCCGCATGTGCGGGTGCCGCGAGTCCGACCATCGGTACCGCTGCGACAACACCTGTCAGTGCCGCGGTCCTGGTAACTTTCTTCGCCGCTTTCCGGCGGCGGGTAGTGCCGCGGTGTTTTGCCTTGTAGGGCATGTGCGATCCGTTCCCTCTCGTCGCCCGCGGAGTTAGCTGTCGGGTTCGGGCGAGAGGAATGCCCGGCCTGCCGGTGGCGGCTTCACCCCAGAACCCCACTCACTGGTGGGGTTCCACTCACGTTGGGTCCTCCGTCTCCGCCCAACCGAAGGTGGGGATACGACACCACTGGGCGGAGCTCGGCGAAGCGGGTCGTCACGCGCCCGGTGAGGCACGATCGATGGTGAGACAGTCCTAACAGAGGACCTTTGATGCTTTCCAGTGACACCGTCGCGATCAGCTACGACTGTGGGTCGTAGGACGACAAGGTGCATGATCGGAATTTGTCGCTGATATACCGCAAAGCACGTTCGGCTCGCTCTTGCGTACGTTCTGCGAGAAATTCCCTCTCGACCTCACGGGCTGCCGCGATCGTACGAATGCCTCATAGCAAGAAATAGCCCGATTTGAGGTGCGTACGATATGGCCGCTCTGGTGAATCGAAGCCTTCTACTATGATCGATAGCGGTCGACTCAGGGCCTGTGACGCACTTCACATCCAATCCGGTGTGCGGTCCACATCGAGGCAGATCCGACATCGTTGCCGTTTCGTGTTCCTCAGCAAATCTTTGCTTTTGGGTGATCTGTCGCTCCCGCTACGGGTCCCGTGCAGGTGTGCCGGGTGCCTTGCCCGGGAGGATTTGCGGCTTCGACCAACCGTCTGGTCAACAAAGCGCAGTCGACCTGTCCGGCTGGCGTCCAAGGCGCTGGACGGCGGCCCGCGCGGAAGATACTTTCCTCTCGTCGGGTTGTCGCTGCAACCGGTTCACGCGCAGGGGGATGCGCGAGGGGGATGTGCACACGGGGATGCGCGCAGGGGAGCCAGCGGGGCTCAGGGGGAGTCGAACAGGGGGAGCCAGCGGGGCTCAGGGGACGGAGTCGCCGTTGGGGCCCGCTTACGGGGGGCGGGCCCCTTGACCGCGAGAACGAGGGGGTTGGCCGTGGTCGCGTTCGATGTGTCGGCGGAGTACATGCCCGACGCCGGAGCATGGGTGATCCGGGTCGATGACGTGGGAGCGGCCGCCGCGAGATCGTGGGACGACGTGACCACGGTCGCCGCCCGGCTCATCGCTGAAGCATCCGGGGGGGATGCTTCAGCGGTGGACATGCGGGTCGAGTGGTTGCTGCCGTTCGACGTGGCCGACGCCCTGGATTCCGCCGACACCCATGCGCGTGAGGAACAGGACGCGCATCATGCGCGGATGCTGTCGCTGCGCCGGGCGGCGCGGCTCCTGCGCGACTTCGGGATGCCGGGGCGCGACGTCGCCCGGGTCCTGGGGATCTCCAAGTCGCGGGTATTCCAGCTCGCGGCCGAAGTGACCAGCGAGGCCAGCGCGACCAGCGAGGCGAGCACCGGCGAGACCAGCGACGCGAGCACCCGCGGCGCGAGCACCGGCGAGGCGAGCGCAACTCCTCGATGAGGGGACCCCTGCACCGATAGGTTCGCGACAGGGCGCCCCTCATCCAAGCGCCGTCCGGCGACAGGGCGCCCCTCATCCAGACGCCGTTCGCCAAAGAGCGGTGCCCGTTTGGTCAGGAGGCGGCCCTGCGGACCTCGCTCACCGAGATCCCGCCGACGCCCCAGTTGTCGGTGTCCACCTCG
>JBOHED010000445.1:0-3097 GCA_050700915.1 Actinopolymorphaceae bacterium
CGATCCTCGAGACCCTCGGCGCCGAAGTACGCCTGGGCCCGGGCTCCTCCGCCACGCTCCCCGACATCGCGGACCTGGTGGTGACCTCGCCGGGCTGGCTTCCCGGTGCGCCCCTGCTCGTGGCGGCAGGAGAGCGCGGTCTGCCGATCCTGGGCGAGGTCGACCTTGCGCTCCGGTTGCGTGATCCCGCGACCGCGGCGCCGTGGCTCGCACTCACCGGCACCAACGGGAAGACAACCACGGTCGGTATGCTGGCGGCGATCCTGCGCGCCGCTGGCCTGCGGGCCGAGGCCGTCGGCAACATCGGCGCGCCGGTCGTCGACGCCGTGCTCGACCCCGAGCCGTACGACGTCCTCGCGGTCGAACTGTCCAGCTTCCAGCTGCACTGGTCCCGACCCTTGCGCCCGAGGGCGGCGGCCATCCTCAACGTCGCTCCGGACCATCTGGACTGGCACGGCTCGATCGACGCCTACGCCGAGGACAAGGGCAAGATCTTCACCGGTTGCGAGATCGCGTGCGTCTACAACGTCGCCGACCCGGTGACCGAGGAACTGGTCCGGGCGGCCGACGTTACCGAGGGCGCGCGGGCGATCGGCTTCACCGCCGGCATCCCCGCGGTCGGCATGGTCGGGGTCGTCGACGGCGTACTGGCCGACCGTGCGTTCGTCGCCGAACGTCAGACCTCGGCGGCCGAGCTGTGCGCCGTGAGTGACCTGCCGTCGGACGCGCCACACAACATCGCCAACGCCCTCGCCGCCGCAGCCCTCGCCCGTGCCCACGGCGTACCCCCTGCGGCCGTCCGGGCGGGACTCACGGGTTTCGTCCTCGAGCCGCACCGGATCCAGCGGGTGGGCGAGCGGGACGGGGTCGTCTACGTGGACGACTCCAAGGCCACGAACGCCCACGCGGCGCTCGCCTCGCTCCTTGCGTTCGACTCGGTGGTCTGGATCGCGGGGGGCCTCGCCAAGGGACAGGACTTCAGCGACCTCGTACACGCTGTCAAGGGTCGGTTGCGGGGCGTCGTCCTGCTCGGACGCGACCGGGAACTGATCGCGTCCGCGCTTGCGCGACACGCACCGGATGTCCCGGTCATCCACGTCGTCGACAGCGACACTGAGGTGATGGATCGGGCCGTGGGGGCCGCGGGCGGGCTTGCCCAGCCGGGTGACACCGTGCTGCTGGCGCCTGGCTGCGCATCCTTCGACCTCTTCGCCAGCTACAGCGCCCGTGGGGATGCGTTCGCGGCGTCGGTGCGGAGGCGCTGATCCCGACGGACATGACCGTGAGACCAGCCTTACAAGAGGGGACAGCGCGTGTTCACGGGAGACGGTGCGCGCGTGGCAGGCGCCGGCTGGCTCGCCGAGATCAGGCGTTCGCTCGACCGTCCACTGACCTCGTACCATCTCGTCCTCGGTGTCAGTGGGCTGCTGCTCGCCCTGGGGCTGGTCATGGTCCTCTCGGCGTCGAGCGTCTACGCGTTGTCGGTCTACGGCGACTCCTACGCCCTGGCGATGAGGCAGTTCCTGTGGGTGGCGGCGGGCCTGCCCATGGCGTTCGTGGCGTCCCGCCTGCCGCAGCGGGTGCTGCGTGCCCTTGTCTATCCCGCGCTGATCGTGTCGATCGTCCTTCTCGCGCTCACGCTCACGCCGCTCGGGGTCTCGGTCAACGGCAACCGCAACTGGCTTTCGTTCGGTGGCCCGTTCCTCCTGCAACCCAGCGAGGCGGCCAAGCTGGCACTCGTCCTGTGGGGTGCCGACCTGTTCGCCCGCAAGGAGAAACTCCTCCGCGAGTGGAAACACCTGATCGTCCCATTCGTCCCTGTCTGCGGCGTCGTCCTTGCACTGGTCCTCGCCCAACGCGACCTCGGGACTTCGCTGGTGCTGTTCTCGCTGGTGCTCGTCATGCTCTTCGTGGTCGGGACGCCGATGCGGTTCTTCGGGCTTGCCGTGGCCGGTGTGGGGCTGGTCGTCACCTACCTCGTGCTGACACGCGAGCACCGGCGGGAACGGCTCACGACTTTCCTCGATCCGTTCGCCGACTACCGCGACACCGGCTGGCAGGCCGCACACTCGCTCTTCGCACTCGGCACCGGCGGCTGGTGGGGGGTGGGAATCGGTAACAGCCGGGAGAAATGGGGACGACTGCCCGAAGCGCACACGGACTTCATCTACGCGGTGATAGGTGAGGAACTCGGCCTTGCCGGCACGATCATCGTCCTCGGCCTCTTTCTGACGCTGGCCTTCGTCGGCGTCCGGATCGCCCTGCGGGCAGACGACACCTTCACCCGGCTCGCCACGGCAGGAATCATCGGCTGGCTGACCGCCCAGGCACTGGTCAACATGGGCGCGGTCCTGGTGCTCGTGCCAATCGCGGGTATCCCGCTGCCCCTGGTGTCATACGGTGGGTCCGCAATGCTTCCGGCTCTGTTCGCGATCGGACTCCTTGTGTCGTTCGCACGGAGGGAACCGGCGGCCAGGGCGGCACTGGCCGAACGGCGGAAGGTCGGCGCTGCCGCGAAGGCGGCCAGGACGAGGGTGCGGACCGGCGCCACGGTGGCATCAGGTAAGGCAACGGTGGCATCAGGTAAGGCCAAGGTGGCATCAGGTAAGGCACGCAGGACGAAAGGGTGAGTCCGTGCACATCGTTCTCGCTGGCGGCGGTAGTGCCGGCCACATCAGTCCGGCTCTCGCCCTGGCGGCTGCGCTCCGCCGGGCGGACCCTGACGTGGGCCTCACCTTTCTGGGTACGGAGGAGGGTCTGGAGGCGCGGCTGATCCCCGCCGCCGGGCACGACCTGGCCGTGATTCCCCGGGTGCCGCTGCCGCGCGAACTGACGCCGCGACTCCTCACGGTGCCCGGGCGTCTCGCCGGAGCCGTCCGCGCCGCCGCGGGGGTGATCTCACGGGTGGAGGCCGACGCAGTGGTCGGCCTGGGCGGTTATGTCGCGATGCCGGCCTACCTCGCGGCCCGCCGGTTGCACAAACCGGTCGTGGTCCACGAGCAGAACGCCCGACCCGGGATAGCCAACCGATTCGCGGCCAGGTTCGTCACCTCCCATGTGGCTGTGAGCTTTCCGGGAACTCCACTTCGTCATGCGA
>JBOHED010000446.1:0-9581 GCA_050700915.1 Actinopolymorphaceae bacterium
CCCGGCGACGTCCGGCGGGATCCTGGAGACCAAGAAGATCGGCGACCTCGCCGAGGAGCACGGCGTCGCGATGGCGTTGCACATGGCCGGCACGCCGATCGCCACCCTGGCGAGCGTGCACATCGCCTCGGCGACCAACAACTTCCTGGCGCTCGAACACCACGCGGCCGACATCCCGTTCTGGAGTGACCTCGTGACGGGGTTGCCCAACCCGCTCGTCGAGGACGACGGGCACATCGCGGTGCCCGACAAACCGGGGCTCGGATTCGACGACATCAACGAGGAGTTGTTCCGGGAGCATCTCGACCCCGCCGACCCGACGTACTTCGCCGACTCGTCGAGCTGGGACAGGGAGGTCCTCCGCGACCGGCTCTGGAGCTGAGCGCCGCTTCGTCATGGCACCGGGCGTGAGGCTCTCACGCCCGGTGCAGCATCTCCGCGACAAGGAACGCGAGTTCCAGCGACTGCGCGCGGTTGAGCCGCGGGTCGCACACGGTTTCGTACCGGTGGACGAGATCGGCCTCGGCCAGCGCGTGCCCACCGCCGACGCACTCGGTGACCTCGTCCCCCGTGAGTTCGACGTGCAGCCCGCCGGGGACGGTGCCGAGTGACCGGTGGACCTCGAAGAAGCCTTCGACCTCGTCCATCACGTCGGAGAAGCGCCTGGTCTTGTAACCGCTGGGCGTCTCGAAGGTGTTGCCGTGCATCGGGTCGCACACCCAGGCGACAGTCGCACCGCTGGCGGTGACCTTCTCGACCAGAGAAGGCAGCGCGTCGCGGACCTTCCCCGCACCCATCCGGGTGATGAACGTCAGCCGGCCGGGCTCGCGGTCCGGGTCGAGCGCGTCGATGAGTGCCAGGGCGTCCTCCGGCGTGCTCGTCGGACCGAGCTTCACCCCGATCGGGTTGCGGATGCCCTTCGCGAATTCGACGTGCGCGCCGTCGAGCTGGCGGGTGCGCTCGCCGATCCAGAGGAAATGCCCTGAGCAGTCGTACGGCGTGCCGGTGCGGGAGTCGATCCGGGTGAGCGCGTCCTCGTAGTCCAGCAGCAGCGCCTCGTGGCTCGCGTAGAAGTCGACCGAGTGGAACTCCGCGGGGTCGGCGCCGCAGGCGTGCATGAACGAGATCGCCCGGTCGATGTCGCGGGCCATCCGGTCGTAGCGCTCCCCCACCGGGCTGTCTCGCACGAAGTCGGTGTTCCAGGCGTGCACCTGCCGCAGGTCGGCCTCGCCGCCGATGACGAACGCGCGCGCAAGGTTGAGGGTCGCCGCGGACGAGTGGTACGTACGCACCAGCCGGTCCGGGTCGGGCGCCCGGTCCTGCGGCGTGAACGCGAAGCCGTTCACCGCGTCGCCGCGATAGGCGGGCAGCTCCACTCCCGCCCGGGTCTCGGTCGGCTTCGACCGCGGCTTGGCGTATTGTCCGGCGATCCGGCCCACCTTCACGACCGGCACGCTGCCGGCGTAGGTGAGAACCACGGCCATCTGCAGGATCGTGCGCAGCTTGTTGCGCAGCGCGTCGGCGCCCACGCCGTTGAACGTCTCGGCGCAGTCACCGCCCTGCAGGAAGAACGCCTTGCCGGTGGCGACGTCGGCGATCCTCGCCTTGAGCGAGTCGCACTCCCCCGCGAACACCAGCGGCGGGAAGGTACGGAGCTGGGCCGCCGCGGCCTCCACGGCGCCGGCGTCAGGCCACTCCGGCTGCTGGGCGGCCGGGAGGGCCCGCCAGTTCTGACGGGAATTCACCCGGCCAGGCTACCGGTAGGGGGTCGGCGCTCAGCCGAACAGGACCCCCGCCTCGGCGTAGAGCTCGGGCGTGACCACCTTCAGCTCCCGCGTGGCGTCGGCCAGCGGAGCGCGGACGATCTCCGTGCCGCGGAGGGCGACCATCTGGCCGAAGTCGCCGTCGTGGACCGCCTCGATCGCGTGCAGTCCGAACCGGGTCGCGAGCCAGCGGTCGAACGCCGTAGGGGTGCCACCGCGCTGGGTGTGACCCAGCACGACCGCCCGGGCTTCCTTGCCGGTGCGCTTCTCCAGCTCCTGGGCGATCATGTCGCCGATCCCGCCGAAGCGTACGTGCCCGAACGCGTCCAGCTCCTCGGTGTGGAGCGCATGCGTACCCTCCTTGGGCATCGCACCCTCGGCCACGACGATGATCGGCGAGAAGTTGGTACGGAACCGGCTCTCGACATGCTCGACCACGCTGTCGATGTCGAACGGCTGCTCGGGGATGAGGATCACGTTCGCGCCGCCGGCGAGGCCCGAGTGCAGCGCGATCCAGCCGGCGTGGCGGCCCATCACCTCGACCACGACGATCCGGTGGTGGGACTCGGCGGTGGTGTGGAGCCGGTCGATGGCCTCGGTCGCGATGTTGACCGCGGTGTCGAAGCCGAACGTGAAGTCGGTGGCGCCCAGGTCGTTGTCGATCGTCTTCGGTACGCCGACGACCTTGACGTCGAGCTCGGCGAGCTTTGTCGCGACCCCGAGGGTGTCCTCGCCACCGATGGCGATCAACGCGTCGACACCGTTCGCGGACAGGTTGTCGGTGATGCGCTGGACGCCGTTGTCGACCTTGAACGGGTTTGTCCGGGACGAACCGAGAATCGTCCCTCCTCGGGGGAGGATGCCCCGCACCTGCGGGATGCCGAGCTCGCTGGTGACGTTCTCCAACGGGCCGCGCCAGCCGTCGCGGAAGCCGAGGAACTCATATCCGTACTCCCCGACGCCCTTGCGTACGACAGCTCGGATGACCGCGTTCAGACCGGGGCAGTCGCCACCCCCGGTGAGGACACCAACGCGCATTGACAGATCCCTTTCGCACAGACTGCGGAGCAAAAGACCGCGAAGAAGCAGGTCGACGTCGAGCCTAGACCTGGCAGTCAGGGGTCAGTCGGCAGGGCGGTGATCCGGCGTCAGCGCGGTGATCTGGCCGGAGGGCGGTGGTCCGGCGTCAGGCGCCGGGCGATTCGTCGGGTTCGCCGTCGTCGAGGCCGCTCTGCATGGCGTAACGGACCAACTCGACCCGGTTGTGCAACTGCAGCTTGCGCAGCGTGTTCTGGACGTGGTTCTGCACGGTCCGGTGGGAGAGGACGAGGCGGTCGGCGATCGCGCGGTAGCTGAGACCCTTGGCGACCAGCCGGAGCACCTCGGTCTCCCGCTCGGTGAGCTGGGGCGCGACCGGTTCGCTGACCCTGGAGGCGCCGGACAGGCGGCGAAACTCACCCAGCACCAGCCCGGCCAGACCCGGGGTGAAGACGGCATCGCCATCGGCAGTCCGGCGTACGGCATCGATGAACTCGTCCTGGGCCGCGGACTTCACCAGGTAGCCGGTCGCGCCTGCCTTGACCGCGGCCAGGACGTCGCCCTGCTCCCCGCTCGCGGAGAGGATGAGGACACGGATGCCGGAGTTGGCCTCCAGCAGGCGCCTCGTCACCTCGACTCCACCGAGCTCGGGGATCTGCAGGTCGAGGACGACGACGTCGGGACGGGTGGCCTCCGCCCGGCGCAGGGCTTCCTCGCCTGCCCCCGCCTCGGCGACCACCTCGAACCCGGCGTCGCCGAGGTCGCGAGCGACCGCGTTGCGCCACATCGGGTGATCATCGACGACCATCACGCGGATCATGGTCCACGACCTTACGCAAGACGGGCAGCCTCAGCCAGCGCCCGAGTGATCCTGGCGCCGACTCACACGCCGCCGGGTGGGCTTTGTACCGGAGAGGTCATGAGGGACCCGCAGCTCCCACTCGGTCCCGTCCCCCGGCGCGCTCCGCGAGGTGGCCGTCCCGCCGAGCTCGGCCAGCCGCCCGACGATCGAACGGCTCACCCCCATCCGCCCCGCCGCGGCGGCCTCCTCGAGCCGACCGGGAGCGATGCCCGGCCCGTCGTCGCGGACGCTCACGACCACGCCGTCCTCGTCGTCCTCGAGCAGCAGATAGGTGCGAGCGCCGTCGGCGTGCTGCAGGACGTTGTCGAGAGCCGCCTTGACCGCCGCGACCAGTTCCCGGGCGACCTTCGGCGGCACGGGCACCGGCTCGGCCGGCGTGGCGACCGAGACCTTCGTGGCGGCGAACCCGGCCAGTTCCCGGCCGAGATCGACCTGGCCGTGGGCGGCGGTCTCCAGCGGGTCGGTTCCACGGATGAGGTTCCGCAGCCGCTCCTCCTGCTCGCCGGCGGCGTAGCCGAGCTCCGCCGCCTCACCGCCGATCGCGAGCCCGCGCCGCTGGACGTACGCGAGCACCTGCAGAACTCCGTCGTGGACCGCGCGGGCGAGGCGTTCACGCTCGGCGGTCCTGGCGGCAAGCTCCGTCGCCCGGGCCCGGTCGGCGGCCGCCTGACGGACCAGCGCGGACGTGTACCCCACGACGAGGGCCGCCAGCAGGAGCAGGAACATGTTGCCCAACGTCGAGTCGTTGACGACCGCCCGCGTCGACAGGTCGACCGGAACCATCACGAGACCGGCGAGGAGGCCACCCACCCAGCCGCGATGGATCGCCCAGGCCAGAACCGGGGCGGTCACCCAGTACGTCGGGACGGTGAAGTCGTGCTGCTGCAGCATCTGGTCGCTGAGGATGTACGGCGTCGTGAGCAACGCGCCCACCGCCACCCCGAGGTCTGCGGTCAGGACCTGCCACCTGCGCCTGCTCGGCGCGTCATAGGCCCAGCTGATCAGCAGCGTCCAGGCCGCCATCGCGCTCAGGACGAACCACACCGCCATCGGGTGGTCCAGCCGCGGCCAGCGCAGCAGGTTGACCGCCAGCGCCTGCGCGAGGAAGACGAACCTCAGGACCGCGAGACCCTTCCACAGGGACGCCGCCGGATCTGGCCCGTCCCCGGGGTGGCCCACGCTCAGCTCGCCTTGCGTACGTCGGTTCCCGGATCCCGCCCGGCCGGCCCGTCACCTGTCGGTCCGTCACCTGTCGGTCCGTCACCGGTCGGTCCGTCACCGGTCGGCCCGTCACCGGTCGGCCCATCACCTGTCGGCCCGGGGTCTGCGGACCGCCTTCTGCTCAGGACCAGCTCGTCCTTGGCGCGTTGGGCGTAGACGTCGACGTACTCCTGGCCGGACAACTCCATGAGCTCGTACATGATCTCGTCGGTCACCGAACGCAGCACGAAGCGGTCGCCCTCCATGCCTTCGTACCGGCTGAAGTCGAGTGGCTTGCCGATGCGTACGCCCGGCCGCATCAGCTTGGGCAGCGCCTTGCCGGGTGGCTGCATCGCGTCGGTGCCGATCATGGAGACCGGGAGGACGGGGGCACCGGAGGCGAGGGCGAGGCGGGCGACGCCGGTCTTGCCCTTGTAGAGCCTGCCGTCGGGCGAGCGGGTGCCCTCGGGGTAGATCCCGAAGATCTCGCCGCGCTGGAGGATCCGCAGGCCGGCGTCGAGGGCGAGTTGGCTGGCCCGACCGCCGGTGCGGTCCATCGGCACCTGACCGATACCGCGGAAGAACAACGCCGTCAGGCGACCCTTGACGCCCACGCCGGTGAAGTACTCGATCTTCGCCGGGAACGTGATCCGCCGGGGCACCACCAGTGGGAGGAACACCGAGTCGACGAAGGACAGGTGGTTGCTCGCGAAGATGGCTGGACCTTCGCGGGGAACGTTCTCCAGGCCCTCGACCCACGGCCGGTAGATGGTCTTCAACATCGGCCCGAGGGCGAAGACCTTGAGGAACCAGTAGAACACGTTCGCTCCTCCGTCTTCTCCTTCGGCACCTTAGGCCGCTGCCGATCTCAGAGCAACGTCCGGGGGCCGGTGTGTGGCGAACCGTTGACTCCATGCGTACAGCACGGACGTGGATCCAACAGATATTCTCGCAGTCCCCGCGTCGCGCGACTTCCCGAGGAGCACGCACCGTGCGTTTCCAGTCCCACGCCGAGCCGTTGTACGCCGGAACCGGCCGGACCGGCGCCCTGCTCTGCCATGGTTTCACCGGGTCTCCGCACTCGATGCGGCCCTGGGGCAGCTATCTCGCCGAGCACGGCATGCGCGTCGCCGCGCCCCGTCTGCCGGGGCACGGTACGACGTGGCAGGACCTCAACCGCACCGGATGGCAGGACTGGTACGCCTGCGTCGAACGCGAGTTCGTCCGGCTCGCCGACGAGTGCGACACCGTGATCGTCGGTGGACAGTCGATGGGCGCGTGCCTCGCGCTCCGACTCGCGCAGGTCCACGGCGACCGGATCGCGGGCGTCGTGCTCGTCAATCCGGCTCTGGGCAGCCGCGACATCAGGCTGCGGTCGCTTCCACTGATGCACCGGTTCGTCGCGTCGTTGCCCGCGATCGGCCATGACATCCACAAGCCGGGCGCCCACGAGGGTGCCTACGACCGCACACCGCTGTCCGCCCTGCACTCGCTCACCAAACTCTGGCGCCTGGTCGCCGCCGAACTGCCGGCCGTGACCCAGCCGCTGCTGGTCTTCCGGTCTCTGCAGGACCACGTGCTCGACGGCTCCAGCCTCCGCTTGTTACGAGCACGTGTCGGCTCGCGGGAGATCGAGGAACACAGCCTGGCCGACAGCTACCATGTCGCCACGCTCGACTATGACGCACCGACGATCTACGCCGAGACGTGGGCGTTCGTCGAGCGGCTGTGTCGCTCCCTCGGCCGGCAGGTACCAGGCCCGGCCTGAAGCGAGGGTCGGTGCCGTCCTGGTCGCCGGTTCTCTTCTAGTTCGCGGGAGGAACCGATGCGTGACAACGGTCTGCGGGCCGCTTCGTACCTCGCCATCGCCGACCTCGACCCGCGCGTGGCCGACCGCATGCTCGACCTGCTCGCGGCCGCCCGGGTCGCCGCGTACACCGAACCGTGCCCACCTGTCCTGGGGCCGTGTCTGGAGATCCGGCTGCCCGCGATCCCGTGCGACCGGCTCTTCGTCGACGAGACGGCGGAGGAGCGGGCGCGCGCAGTGCTGGCCGACCATCTGCACCGGCCGGCCACCGCCGGGAGCGAGGACGCCGAACCCGCCCAGGGCGCCGACGCCACCGACGCCTCCCCGGGGTCGCCCTCCGGTCCGGGCGGCCAGACGACGCTCGACGAGGAGCAGGCCTGGGCGGCCATCATCGCGGGCTATGACACGACAGCACCCGATGTGGTGCCCCGGTGGCCGGTCCAGGAGGACGACACCTCCGAGGAGGCTGGCGCGGAGAGCGCCTCCGACGGCTCCGCGAAAGCCGGGGCAGGAGGTGCCGCGGAGCAACATCCGGCGGAGACCTCGAGCGTCCCGCCATCCTCCACCGATCCGGAGGGCTACGTGCCGCCGCCGCCCGCCCCGCTCCCCCGTGTGGAGCCCCTGACGAAGTTTGCGTGGGCGGCATTCCTCGGCGGACCGGTGCTCCTTCTGTTGGCGTCGGTGGCCGGCAGCTACGTACCCAGCTGGTTCGTCGTCGTCGGTGTGGTCTGCTTCATCGCCGGCTTCCTGACTCTTGTCGTACGGATGAAGGGCGGCCCTCCCGACGACGAGGACGGCGCCATCGTGTGAGCGTCGCCGGCAAGTCCGCAGACCACCTCGTGCACGGCCGCGGCGGCCACCGATCGCGGCTGGTCCGTACGCCACCACAGCGCCACCTCCCGCTGGCAGTGGGCGTCGGCGATGGGGACCAGACGGACGCCGTCGAGGTTCGAGGTCGTCATCGCGAGGGAGTTGGTCACACCGATCCCCAACCCGCGACGGACGAGCGCGATCAGAGTCTGGGGCTGGTTGCTCCGGAACACGACATGGGGCGAGAGGTCGGCCTGCTCGAACACGAGGTTGGTCTCGAACTGTGAGCTGGCCTGATCCTCGCCCTCGCCGATCGTGATCAACGGCACGCCGGCCAGCTCGTCGAGCTCCACGGCGTCCTGACCGGCGAGCGGATGCCGGTTCGCGACCACCGCGACGAGCGGCTCCAGCCACAGCACCCGGTGGGCGAGCTTGTCCGTCGTCACCGGCGGCAGCACCGGGCGGATCGCCAGGTCCGCCTCGCCGGTCAGTGCCAGCTCGCTCAGCGCCACGGTCGGGCCCTCGCGCAGGACAAGCTTCACGCGGGGATGCAGCTGGCGCAGCTCCACGAGCAGCTCCGGCAGCAGGAACGCCGCCGCGCTGGGATAGATGGCCAGGCGCACCTCTCCGCGCGCGGTGCCGTCCGAGGCAACGCCGTCGGCCAGCTCCTGCACGTGCGACAGGACGGCTTTGGCGTGCGGAAGGACTGACCGGCCCTCGGGGGTGAGCACGGCGGGATGGACGGATCGGTCGAAGAGGCGTACGCCGAGCGCACGTTCGAGCTCGGCGACGTGGATGCTGATCCGCGGCTGGGAGCGGTAGAGCGCGGCAGCCGCCGCGGAGAAACCGCCATGCTGGGCGACCGCGACAAAGCTCGTGATCCAGTCCAGCCTGAACCGGGAGACCTGGCTCAGGTCCATGTGCGGTGCCTCCCTACTACGGCTCAGGCACCGCCCCGCGGGCGTGGGCGCCTACCGGATGAACTGCTCCACGAAGTCTGCACCCAGTCCGACCTTGGCGTAATGGGCCCGGCAGAGTTCGATCTTGGTCCAGACGTCCTCGTAGCCGATCTGGCGCCCGTCGGGGTCGAGGTAGATCATCGCTCCGGTGATGTTGAAGAACGTCACCATCTCCGAGCAGTCCTCCGGCACCGTGAGCGTGTGGATCTCGCCGGGCGGTTCGTAGACGAAGTGTCCCGCCTCGGCCACCCAGGGGTGCTCGTAGTAGTGCCACTTTCCCTTGATCACGTAGCCGTAGACGGCGGCCGGATGGCGGTGTCGCGACACCACGCCCGACCGGGTGACGCGGAGCAGGTTGCACCACTGCCCGACGACCGTGTTGAACATCAGCGGCCGGAACCACACGTCCTTTTCCTGCTCGACCCAGATCCGGTCGTCGTCGGGAATCGCGGGAATCGCGATCTCCTGCAGGACGCCCTCGGACTCGCTGACCTTGCCGAACACGATCTTGGCTGGGTCGGTTGGGTCGGCTGGGTCGGCTGGCTGGTGCTGTCGTTCCGGCATGTGCAGACCTCCAGAGTCTTCGCCGTCACGCGGCGAGGTATCCACCGTCGACGGGTACGACGGCGCCGGTGACGAACGCCGCACCAGGTGAGGCGAGAAACGCCACCACCTGGGCGACTTCGGCGGGGGTTCCCCATCGGCGTAGGGGCGTGCGGTCGAGGATGCGCTGCTCAGCCTCGGAGTCGGAGCGGATCTCGGCGGTGAGGTCGGTCCGGATCCAGCCGGGCGCGACCGCATTGACGCGGATACCGTCCTCGGCGTACGCCACGGCGAGGGCCTTGGTGAGCTGCACGACCCCACCCTTGCTCGCGGTGTACGCAGGTACCAGCGGTCCGCCGAAGTAGCTCAACATCGAGGCGACGTTGATGATGCTGCCCTGCGCCGCGGCGAGCAGCGACCGGGCCGCGACGCACGCGCGCATCGTCCCGGTCAGGTTGATGTCGATGACCTGGGCGAACACCTCGGGCTGGAACTCCAGGCGACGCCGGATGATGCCGGCGCAGTTGACCACCACGTCAAGGCGCTCTTGACGGGCAATCAGGTCCTCGAGCTCGCCGTCCTTCGCCAGGTCGATCTCC
>JBOHED010000447.1:0-8594 GCA_050700915.1 Actinopolymorphaceae bacterium
CTGATGACAGTGCTGATCGGCCAGGTAGTGGGCGCCGTTCCAGCTGTGGTCTCGGGCCGGCCCGGCGCGATGTCGGCGTCGGTGTTCACGCTGCTCCTGGTGGGCGTTTGTGTGGCCCTTGTCCTCACGAGTTCGTTGCCCGCGTTCCAGCACTCCGCTCGGCAGGTGTTGCTCAACCACGCCCGACGGGATATCACGATCAACCTCGTTGTCCCGCTGCTGCGTCCGAACGGCATGGCCCACCTGGAGGACTCGGAAGTCTTGGATCAGGTTGAACGGGCCGACCAGGAGACCTCCTTCGGCTTTCAGTTGCGTACGGGTCTGGAGTGGGTTCCCGTCCTGGTCTCCAGTCGGCTGCTTCTGTTGGGTTCCGGCGGGTTGGTGGGACAGCTGTTCTCGTGATGGGTGGCGGCGGGCTTGGCCGCGGTGGCCTTGTTCATGGAGTGGTACCAGGGCTGGGTGGGGGTACGTGCCGAGGTCGATGCGATGTACGGCCACACAGATGATTCGCGCAAGTTCGACTACGTGTTCCGCCTCGCCATGGGAGACGCGCTGAAGGAGCTCCGGGTGTTCGGCCTTGGACCGTGGCTCGTCAAGCGCTTCGATCTTGTATTCCGGGCCACCTGGGCCCCTGCATGGCGGGCGCGCAGGAAACGCCTGTGGAAGAACCTTCCGGTGAACCTGCTTCACCTTGGCGCTCACGGCTTGGCGATCTTCCTTGTGGGTAGGGCCGCGTTGGCGGGACAGTTGCCGATTGGTCAGGTCGCGACCATCGTGCCCGCGATTCTTGCCGTGGGCGCGAGTCACAGCGGCCGGGCGGCAATTCACGTCAAGCGTGGGCTCACCTCGTACCGTGCGATGCGTGAGCTCCCGGATCTGATCGCCAGGCGACACCCAGAACGTACGGTTGAAGGCAGGCCCGGGCTGCCGGTGAACTCCAGCAATGCTGTGCCGGAGCGGTCGATCCGGTTCGAGGAGGTCTCGTTCCGCTATCCCGGAACTGACGTGGACGTACTCCGCGGGCTGAACCTGGAGATTCCTGCTGGCCGGGCGCTGGCCCTGGTGGGGATCAATGGCGCGGGCAAGTCCACGTTGGTCAAGTTGTTGGCTGGCATGTACGAGCCGACCCGCGGCCGGATCACTGTGGACGGGATCGATCTTCGTGAGCTCATGCTTCCTACCTGGCAACGGCAGGTGGCCACGATCGTGCAGGACTTTGCCCGGTTCCCCTTGTCTGCGGCCGACAACGTCATGCTGGGCTCAAGGGGCGATGCCCAAGACGTACAGGCTCTGCGCCGGATCGCGGCGCAGTCCGGCGTGGACAAGGTCATCGACGGCTTCCCAGCTGGCTGGGACACCATCCTGGACAAGACTTTCGAGGGCGGAGTCGACTTGTCGGGAGGTGAGTGGCAGCGGGTCGCGTTGACGCGAGCACTGTTCGCGGTGGCATCAGGAGCGTCCGTACTCGTGCTGGACGAGCCCGCGGCAGCACTCGATGTGCGCGCCGAGGCCGAGCTCGTCGAGCGCTACCTCGACCTCACGACAGGTGTGACATCGCTGATCATTTCCCACCGGTTCTCGGTCGTCCGGGATGCGCACCGCATCTGCGTCCTGGACGGTGGAGAGATTGTCGAGTCCGGCACTCATGAAGAGCTGCTCGCGACCGACGGTCGATACGCCCAGATGTTCACGCTGCAGGCTGCACGGTACGCGTCTGGAGTGAGCAATGGTTGAGATTGCCCGGGCGCTTCGGCTCTGCCTGATCACAGCGGTGCATGGGGCGCCGTTCGGGGTTGCTGTGATGTGGTTGATGTCGGCCGCGGAAGCCGTGGTCGTGCCCATCCAGACCTACGGCGTGAAGCTGTTACTAGACGGCTTGATCGGGAGCGCGAGCTCGACCATCGCATGGGGCGTCGGCACGATCCTCGGCGCATTCGCGGTGGTATTCCTCGCCACTGTGGTCACCGGTCAGGTGATGGAGACCACCGATGAGAAGGTGTTCGCCTGGATGTTCCAGCAGGTGCTGCATACGACGACCTCGATTCCGGGCCTTCGCCATCATGAATCTCCCACCCTGGCGAATCGGGTCGACTACATACGCCAGAAATCGGAGGGCATGGGTTTCAGCTTTCAAATCATCATGTACTTGATCGCTGCCGTGGCGAATGGAATCGCCGTCCTGTGCCTGCTCGCCTCGGTGCATCCGGCATTGCTGGTGCTTCCCCTGCTGGGAACTGCTCGGATTTGGTCTGGTTATGTCAGCACCCGTTGGAAAGCCGACGCCGCCGAGGCTGTGATACCTCAGGGCCGTGTGGTGAGCCGCCTGATCGCCATCTGCAAAGACCACCGGCACGCCCTCGAGATTCGTGTCTTTGGACTACGAGATGTCCTCGTCGACCACTTGACGAAACTCCAGGACGACCGGTCACGTGTAGAGAATGGGGCTGCGATCCGGGCTAGTATGCTCGATGGCGCGGTGCGCATCGGGTTTGCCGTCGCGTACGCCGTTGCCATCGGCTGGGTTGTCGCTAGAGCCGGTGCCGGTGAGCTGCGCGCCGGCGATGTGGCCATGGTGATTCTGCTGGCGCCACAGGTCGATCAGGTAGCAGCTGGGATCGCCGGGAACTTCGCATCGCTCGCGGGTAGCCTACGGGTTTTCGCTCGGTACGACTGGCTACGACGCTACGCCGATGAGAATTCCTGGACTGGCGCGACCGCCCCTGTGCCGTGCAAACTGCACTCGGGCATTGAGTTGGACTCGGTCAACTTCTCTTATCCAGAAACCGACAGGCGCGTCTTGTCGGATGTTTCCTTGACCCTGCCGGCGGGATCTACCGTCGCCTTGGTAGGCGAGAACGGGGCAGGCAAGACCACGCTGGTGAAGCTGCTGACCCGATTGTATGACCCGGACAGCGGGCGAGTTCTGGTAGATGGGACAGACCTACGCGATCTCGATGTGCGGCAGTGGCGGCAGCAGGTCACCGCCGGTTTCCAGGACTTCGTCAAGTACGAGTTCCTCGCCCACGAATCTGCCGGCCTCGGCGACACTGACCGAATCAATGACAGGTTGCACATCAGGGCCGCGCTCGACCGCGCTGACGCGGGGGCTCTTGTCGACAACCTCCTGCGGGGCTTGGACACCCAACTCGGCAAACAATTTAGCGGAGGACACGAACTCTCCGGCGGACAATGGCAGCGGATCGCATTGGCCCGTGCGTTCATGAGGCAGGAACCGCTTCTGCTACTGCTGGACGAGCCGACCGCGGCGCTCGACCCGGAAGCCGAACACGCATTGTTCGATCGGTTCGCCGCTGCTGCCAGGACCTCCTCGGCTGAAACCGGCGGGATCACCGTGCTGGTATCTCACCGCTTCTCGACCGTACGAATGGCCGACCTCATCGTCGTCCTCGAGCAAGGCCGAATCGTGGAAACCGGAGACCACGACCAGCTCGTTGCCGCAAACGGCCGGTACGCAGAACTGTTCGACCTGCAAGCCCGCGCCTACCGATGACCGAAAGGCTGCCGAAACGTAGCCCTGAGAGTTTCCTATCGGCGCAGATGGCGGTCGAAGAAGTCGATGGTCTGCTCGCCGATCTGGTCCCAGACGTCGCCCTCGTAGGGGAGGTCGGGATCATTGCGGAGGTTGTGGTGGCCACCTTCGATGGTGATGAGTCTCGTGCTCGCGCCGGCTTGTTCGAGCGCGTGGTGCAGGTGTTCACCCTGTTCGAAGGGGACGGTGTCGTCACGGGTGCCGTGAACGATGAGGAACGGTGGGGCGTCGCGATGGACGTGGTTGGTCGGGCTGGCGAGGCGCATGAGGTCCTGGCGTTGGGCGAGAGGGCCGCCGAACAGCTGGGATAGGAACGCTTCAGCGCCGTGCAGGTCCCGGCAGAATCGGGCGGGAGGTTGTGGTGGCAGCTGGTCAGATTGGCTGGCGTCGAGACTGAGGAAGTCCGAGTTGGCGCTGATGGCGACGACGGCTTGCACGGAACTGGAGTAGCCGGGTGAGCCGCTGTCGCCTTCGAGGTCGGGGTTGTCTCCGGTGAGTCCTGCGAGTGAAGCGAGGTGGCCGCCGGCTGAGTCGCCCATGATGCCGATGCGATCCGGATCGATGGGGTAGTCGTCGGCATGGCCTCGGAGCCAGCGGATCGCGGCCTTGACGTCGTGGATCTGTGCGGGAAACGGGGCTTGCCAGCTGAGTCGTACGGAGATAGCCCCGGCGAGGAATCCCGTCGCCGCGAGGAACCGGATGCCGAGGCGGCTGACGGTGAATCCGGCGCGGTTCTCTTCCATCCAGCCGGGTCCGGTCACGCGGATAACGGTCGGCAACGGTCTATCCGGCAGCGGGTACGGCCCGAGCAGATCGAGCACGAGCGTGGGTCGATCCGCGCGGCCGTACCGAATTCCGGCGATGCTGGTCAACGGAACCGGCAACGAGCTGGTGGACATCGAACAATCACCTACTTCCGTGTGTGTAGCCCATGGTCAGCCATCCGTGCACCCAGCACCGAGAGCGCGTGACCACAACCGGCCCAAGCCTTTACCTGCGGGACGAGACGACCGCCCCCGCGAAATACGCGCGCGGCGACGAATTCGGTTCTACCCGCGCCATAGGGTTGTCGAATGCAGTCGGAGAGCATTGACCAGCCGAGGGCCCTTCTGATCACAGGCACGGTCGGTGCGGGCAAGACCTCCGTCGCAGCCGCCGCCGGATCGATCCTGGCCAAGGCCCGTATCCCGCACGCGGTCATCGACCTTGACGCGCTGAGCCAAGCCTGGCCTGCCCCACCAGACGACACGTTCAATCTCGCGATGGAGCTGCGGAACCTTGAGGCCGTCGCCCGGAACTACCTGTCGGCCGGGGCCCATCGGCTGGTTCTGTCGGGCGTGGTGGAAACCGCTTCAGAGCGTGCCCGTTATCGTGAAGCGGTGGGCGCCGAGCTGTGCGTGTGTCGACTGCGTGCCGACCTCACCGAGCTGCACCGGCGCCTTCGGATTCGTCATGCCGGCGCAGATGCAGAGATGCAGTGGCACCTCAACCGGGCTGGAGAGCTCGATCAGATCCTCGCCAGATCCAAGGTCGATGATTTCGAGATCACGTCAGATGGACGGCCTTTGGCCGACGTCGCCGCAGCTGTCCTCACCCGCGCTGGATGGATCTGAGCACCCCGTCCTCCCAGCCGCACCGCTTGGGTTCCCTTCACCAAGCATCGGCTCATGATCACGGGGCGACGCCGATCCAGCGCACGGCGTACGGGAGGGAGTCGGCGGGACCGTCGTAGGCCAGCACCGGCTCGCCACCGTCCGCGCCGCCCG
Source organism: Actinopolymorphaceae bacterium (assembly GCA_050700915.1). Taxonomy (GTDB): domain Bacteria; phylum Actinomycetota; class Actinomycetes; order Propionibacteriales; family Actinopolymorphaceae; genus Thermasporomyces. The sequence goes on from JBOHED010000447.1 coordinate 5,317, forward strand.
CCGAGATCGTGAACCGCTCCTCGACCGGCGCCTCGTACCCGTCACCGACGTCGCTCACGAGCGTCCCGCCCGGACCAGGACCGTCGCCAGTCGGAAGGTACGCCTCGAGCGACACGACACCGTCCTTCTCCACCGGGACCACGGCACCCGCCCGGACCAGGACAGGTGTCACGTCGAGCGGCGCCTCCACCGTCACGTGCCCCGGCCCGTCGTGGGCCTCGCCGGTACGCCGGTCGTACCACCGTCCCCGCGGCAGCCGGACCGTCCGTTCCCTGGCCCCCTCCGCGAGCACCGGCGCGACCAGCAGGGCATCACCCAGCAGGAACTGGTCGTCCTCCCAGCGCAGACCCGTGTCGGCCGGATCCGCCCAGAGCAGCGGCCGGACATACGGTGCGCCTGTCCGGTGCGCCTCCCACGCGAGGGTGTACCAGTACGGCAGCAGCTCGTACCGTTCCCGCATCGCCGGGCGCACCTGGTCGAGCACGTCGGACCCAAGGGCCCACGGTTCCCGGGCCGGCAGGGCGGCGGCGCAGTGCACCCGGAAGAACGGCAGGTAGGCGCCGAGCTGGAACCACCGTACGTACAGCTCGTCGGACGGGTGCGCATCGAAGCCACCGATGTCGGGGCCAGAGAACGGCATCCCCGAGCACCCGAGTCCCACTGTGAAGGTCAGGCTGATCCGCAGACCCTCCCAGGACGTCCCGATGTCGCCCGACCAGGTGCCGGCGTAGCGCTGGATGCCCGCGAAGCCCGAGCGGGACAGCAGGAACGGTCGCCGTTCGGGGCGGAGCCTGCGGACGCCGGTGTAGCCCGCGTGGTTCAGCAGCAGCGCATAGACGTTGTGGGCCTCGCGATGATCGCCAGATTTGCCGTCGAGATCGTGCCGGGTCGACAGCGGTAGCGTTCCGTCACCCCAGGCGGCGAACACCGAGGGTTCGTTCATGTCGTGCCAGAAGCCGTCGACGCCGAGCCGTACGTAGGTGTCGTACAGCTCGCTCCACCACTGCCGGGCATGTGGGGCGGTGAAGTCCGGGAACACGGTGGACCCGGGCCAGACGACGCCGGTCACCACCCGGCCGCGTTCGTCCTTGCAGAAGACGTCGGCCGCGCTACCGCTCTCGTACGTCGTTTCGCCAGCCAGCTTGGCGATCCCTGGGTCGGCGATGACCACGACGTGCGTGTCGCGTTCGGCCAGTGTCGCCGTGAGCGCGCGCAGGTCGGGGTAACGCTCCTCGTCGACCGTGAACGGCCTGTTGTCGACCGAGTGGTCGATGTCGAGCCAGAGGCCGGACAACGGCAGGTCGTGGCCGGCGAACTGCTCCGCCACCTCCGTCACGACCTGCTGGCTGGCGTATCCCCACCGGCACTGGTGGTAGCCCAGCGCCCACCGAGGGGGGAGCGCCGGGCGCCCGGTCAGGGCGGTGTAGCGCTCCAACGTCACCGCCGGCTCTCCCGCGAACACGTAGTAGCGCAGCGGCCCGCCGGTCAGCCTCGCGACGACCTCCTCGCCGACCTCGATGGTGCCGTCGCAGGTGTTGTCGTAGAACGCCAGATGGCAGCCGGCGTCCGCGACCACGAGGTAGACCGGGATCGACAGGCAGAGCGGGTCGTCGCCGAGTGCGTAGGTGCCGCCGGGGTCGGTGTTCCAGAGGCGGTACGTACGTCCCTTGCGGTCGAGCCGCGCACTGCGGCCGCCGAGCCCCAGCACACCGGCGTCGCTGTCGACGAGGCTGCGATGCGTCCAGGCGGCACCGTCCCAGTGGGGGGCGGGATCATGGCGCAGCGGCACGTGGGAACCGCCGTCGCCGGTGTCGGCGTTCTCGCCGCCGTCGCCACCCCCCTCCCGTGTGCGGAACGTCAACGCGCCGGACGCGTCGACCTCCACACCGAGGGCGGGCGTACGCACCGACCAGCCGGAACCGTCCGGCTCCAACTGGACGTCCCTGGCGTAGTCGATCGACGGCGGCTCGGCGCCGTAGAAGGTCCCGAGGGCGTACGACGGCGTCGGCGCCGCACCGTCCCAGCCGACGAAGACACCGCCACCCGCGAGGAACCGGATCTCCAGGGTGAGCGCCGTTGTCGAGGTCGGCTCGCCAGTGTCACCGGCAGTGGCGCCGGCAGTGGCACCTGCGGTGAACGAGAACCGGGCACCGCCGGGAACCTCCTCCGCCGCCTGGAGCGCCCCCGGCTCGCGTGGCGTCACGGGCCCAGCACCGACCGCCGCCGCCTTGTCGAGACGATCGCGGCGAATGCTGTACGACACGGCGAGCAGGCTGTTGCGCCACCCGATCAGCTGGAACGACTTCCCCAGGGCATGGATCCGGTCGAAGACACTCTCGCGGGCCCGGAGCCGCAGATGGCGCAACCAACTGCCCCACCACGAGGGCGGCTTCTCGGCGGGCTCGGACGAGGGGAACCCGATCGGCTGCATACACACTCCGTTCCGGACTCAGGAACGCACGGTTGGGACAGCTTAGAGCGCCCCGGTGCCGAGGACAGCATCCGAAGTGCGCCGGCCGATCAGGTCGTCCACTGCTGCAGCAGCGCCTCGCGGGCGGGCCTGGTCTGTGCCTGGACGAGGAGGAACGCGGCCTCCCGCGCGAGCCGCTGCGCCGGGTCCGTCATCGTCATCGAGCGACCCCCTCCGACAGCGACGAGCGCGGTGGTCGCGTCGACCATGAGCCGTTGGACGTCGGCGCGGAACGCGAGCCGTTCGTCGTGCGCGTCGTCAGGAGGTACGTGGTCGAGGAGGCGGTCGGCCTCGGCCTGCGCCGCCGCGAGTCGTTCTGCCAACCGCTCCGCCGCCGCGGCTCCCGCCGCCAGGCCGGCCTCCTCGCTCCGGGCAGCGAGGAGTCGGACCGCCGCCTCGGTGACACCGAGAACCGCGGGGCTGGGGTTGACGGTCTGCCGCCGGTCGGTACGCAGCCACGTCTCGACGGGTGTCCGCATGACCACATGGGAGTCGGGTACGACCAGCGAGTCGAAGCGCAGCCGCACGGTCTGCGTCGCCGTCATCGCCGCCATCCGGATCGGGTCGGACGCGGTGAGCCCGGGCTGTGTCCGCGCGTCGACGATGCCGAAGACCACCTCACCGGTGGCGGTGGCGCCGCCGAGGGAGCAGACGTCGTTCAGACCCCAGCCGGTGTACCAGGGGGCGACGCCGGTGAACCGCCAGCCACCCGCGACCCGCTCCACCTCCACCGGGCGGTCCGGCCAACGGCGCAGATGCGCGAACGCCGTGCCGGCGACCCGCTCCCCCGCGACCAGCGGGGCAAGGA
>JBOHED010000448.1:0-5034 GCA_050700915.1 Actinopolymorphaceae bacterium
AGAACGACGCGGTGAGGGCCGAGATCAGGACCGCTCCGGCGAGAGCCGTGCCGATCGAGGCGCCCAGGTTGGTGACCGTGTTCTGCAACCCGCCCACGTCCGTGGTCCGCTCGTCGGGGACGCCAGAGACGGTGACGCTGCCGAGCTGCGACGCGAGTGCCCCAACGCCCAACCCGGCAAGCAGCATCGGCCAGGTGACGATCTCGGGACCCGCGCCAAGGTCGAGTGCCGCGGCGAGTACGACGATGCCGACGAAGAGAGCGAGGAACCCGAGCCGTACGACGCGACGGGGTGACGCGGAAGGGAACAGCTTCGGTATCCCGACCGCCGCGAGCAGGAGGGTGATCGAGAGCGGGAGCAGCCGCACCCCGGTCGCGATCGCCGACAGCCCGAGCGAGACGGACAGGAACAGCGGCACCGAGAAGAAGAGCCCGGCCTGCAGGAGGTACTGGAAGAAGAATGACGTGAGCCCGCCGCGAAGCACCGGATAACGCAGGATCGCCGGGTCGATCAGCATCGGGCGGTCGCGGTCGCGGCTGCGGCGTTCCCACGCGAGGAAGCCGAGCAGGACCACGCCGCCGGCGAGGGCCAGCCAGATCACCGGGGAGAGGCCAAGCCACTGCGGGGCACCCGACTTGGGGCGGAGGACCCCCCAGCTTCCGGCGCGAAGGATCCCGTACACGACAAGTCCGAGCCCGGCCGCCGACAGGACCGTTCCCACCACATCGAGGCGAGTGCCCCGCTGCGGAGGCGTGTCCGCCATCCGCCTGGCCAGCGCAAGGATGGTGAGGACGACGAGCACCTCGCCCGCGAACACCCACCGCCACGACGCGTACGTCGTGAAGAGCCCGCCGATGAGCGGCCCGGCCGCCACCGCGATGGCGCCCGCCGCGGCGACGAGTCCGTACGCACGTGGACGTTCGGCGCGGCTGAAGTTCGACGCGACGAGGGCGACGACGGCGGGCATGATCATCGCCGCGCCGATGCCTTCGAGGACCGACCAGCCGAGCAGCAGCACCGGGAGGTTCGGGGCCAGCGCGGTCACGGCCGATCCCGAACCGTAGATCACACAGCCAATCGCGAAGACTCGCTTGCGGCCCAGAATCTCTCCGAGCTTTCCGCCCGTGATCATCAGGGACGCCATCACCAGCGTGTACATCGTGATCGCCAGCTGAATGCCGGTGACAGTCGTCCCGAGGTCCTTCGCGATGGTCGCGATCGACACGTTCATCACGGAGCTGTCGAGGGTCATGAGGAGCTGTGCCGAGGCCAGGGTCAGCAATACGAGGCCCGTGCTGGCGGAAGCTCTCACCGTCGCGGTCACACCGGTCTCCTCTCCGCCACGGCAACTCCTATTGTCTCGTATCACCGACTCCCGATCAGCACCATCGCGCAACCACCTGCCCACGGGGACGGTCAGCGCCGCTGCGCTGACCGCTGTTTCGTCTGACACGCCATATTGCGTACGCCGAAATGGCTACGCTCGAGGTGCAACTCAGGCAGGGGTAGACCGAAACGGTGCAATGCCGATGGGACAATGCCGACCCGCCTGCTTTCCGCAGTCATGCAACGCGATCGTCCTTCGGCGACAGGACATCGGTATGCCGTCAGCCGGGCAGTCCGCTTTCACATGAATGGCGGGGGGCACCAGCATGTTGGTTGCCATGCGTTCATGCTCTGCTGGGCAGGCGGCGGAGTATTCCGGACATCACAGTGCGCCGAGGTGGTACGCGGAGATACTCGATGTCAGCGGGCCAGCCGCTCGGCCTCCCAACGCAGCAAGGCCGCCGGCGGCAGTCCACCGAGCTCCCGGCAGTCACGGGTCAGGTGCGCCTGGTCGGCGTAGCCGGCCTCGGCCGCAAGGAAAGCCAGATGACGTCCGGGTCCCAGCGCCCGCGCGGCACCGAGGAAGCGCTGGAACCGCAGGATGCGCGCCAACATGCGTGGCGGGTATCCCACAGCGTCCTCGACTCGGCGCCGAAGTTGACGTTCGCTCAACCCGATGTCGGCCGCCAGCAGCGGGACGGGACGCTCCGGGGCCTCGGCCAACGCGGCGGCGACGCCGATGCCCACGGGATCGAGCCGGCGGGCATGGCTCAGCCGACCGACCAGCCCCTCGACCATGGCTCCCAGACGGGCCCTCCACGGTGACGTCTCCAGCACCTCGCTGGCGATCGCGTCGCCCGACCTCCCCCACAGATCGCCCAGTGGAACGTCCAGATCGCGGAGCTCGCTCGCGCTGGCACCGATGAGCGAAGGAGCGGCACCGGTCCGGAATCGCACACCCACGGTCAGCGCGCCCGGAGCCAGCGTCAGCGTCGTGGTGCGCGTCGCAGGACCGGCCAGCAGGACGGCATCACCCGCCGCCACGACGTCCATGCACGCATCGGGAAGCACCGGCTGGTCATAGCTCTCGCCCGCGCTGACGCGCTGGATCCATAGACACTTGACGTACGGCGCCAAGCTGGCGGGAGGGGCCAGCTCCTGGTAGACCGACGCCTGCCGAGATTCCACGGTCCAAGTATGCCGCGACCAGGCCGACCGGGCGGTTCGCCTTGGGATGAGCCGGCGAAGGCGCCCACCGAGCGTCCGCAAGGCTGCCCGCTTCTCATCCAGCGAGGCGTAGGCCTAGATCGTCATCGTGACTTCATTCGACGGCCGGGTCGGGCATGAACATGCGGACGTCCTGCGCACAGCGGCAGGCGACCGCGATCTTCGCGGCCCACTCCAGGGCCGCCTCTCGGGTGGGCACGTTGACGACGGTGAAGCCGCCGAGGGGTTCCCTGGTCTTCGGGCGCGGGCCGTCGGTGATCGTCCCGTCGGTGGCCACCGTGGCGACCCACGCCGGCGTATCTTCGCGGTCCTCTGGGTCGTAGTCCAGCCCTCCGGCGAAGGCGTACACGCCAGCGTCCTTGGCCTCCTCGATCACCGCGTGGGAGGTCTCGCCCACCTCGGGCCAGTCCTCCTCGGTGAAGTGGTCCATCGCACCGTTGTCGAACGAGATCAGATACCGCGCCTGCTCGTCACGGCCTCGCTTCGGCAAGAACGCGCGGACCTTCTGCGCGCAGCGGCAGCCGGCCGCGACCTTTGCGGCCCATTCCAGGGCCGCCTCCCGGGTGGGTACGTCGACGATGGTGGCACCGCCGAGGAGTTCCTTGCTCTCCGGGTAGGGGCCGTCGGTGACCATCCCGTCAGTGGCGACCACGGCGGGCTTCACGTCGTAGTCCAGCGCGCCGGCGAAGCGGAACACGCCGGCGTCCTTGGCCTCCTGGCGCACCGTTTCGGCGGCGTTGGTCACGGCGGCCCCGTCCTCCTCGGGGAAGTCCATCGCACCGTCTTCGAACGAGATCAGATACAGCGCCATCTCACGACTCCTTGTCTCCGCCGCCTCCGGCAGCGTCTCACTCCTCCTACGAACGCCCCGCACCGGATCCGACACGCCGCCCGCAGAAGATCAGAGGTAGTCGCTTTGCGGGTTACGCGCGGACGTGGAAACCGAAGTTCCCGACGTAGCCATTGAAGCCGCGTGAAGCGAATATGAAACAGCCTTCTGGCCACACTGTGCCCATGCGCACTCGATCCGACATGAGAGGTGCCCGGCTGACCAGCCGGGACGACAGGATGCCCCGTTCGCTGGGTCAGCTGGGCGGAGGCGGAATGCTGCGACCTGAACGTGTCGCGATCAAGGCCGCGTCCGCTCTGACGGCGACGATGTTCGCATCGCTGGTGGCCGCGGGTTGCGGGCTGTTCCCGATCGTCTCGCCCGGCCGGTCGGCCCCGCCGTCGTCGGCTTCGCCGTCCTCCTCGGTGGATACGCCGTCATCGTCGCCATCCGTTACGCCATCCGACGCGACAAGCGACGCCTCGAAGGAGGCATCTACTGACAGGCGCGCTCGAACCATGCCACCCGCCGATGCATGCAGCGTAGTGACGGCTGACGACAGAGCCAGGCTGAAGATGACCAAGGCGACGAACGAGGATGACACATTCCTGACGTCGTGCGAATTGTCCAACACACCGGGAACGTCGGCGCCGTATCACTTTCGTACCCTCGAGGTGAGCTACAGCATCGCGCCGCCCGCGGTGGAGGATGCGGTGGCGCATGCGAAGGCCTACTTCGCTCGTCGTAAGGCAGCAGACTTCCAACAACCGAACCCGTTCGCCGAGCCGCCGACTGTGAGAGGCACGCTGCAGCAGACCGGCGACAGCAAGGCCGGGCGAGACTTCGACCAGGGTTACTACGTCTTCTACGAAACGGCAGTTGCCGGCGCGAAGGAAGGCAACGGCCTGGCCGTCATTCTCAAGGGAAGCGTGGTCATCACCATCACTGCATCCGGCAACGACATTCCCGGCCAGCGGGTTGCGGACAGCCGCCCGATCGGAAACGGGCTGGCGCAGCGAATGGTCGACACTGTCGCCGACCACGTGATCCAGGGGGTCAAGACAGCCACCTGAGGCCCGGTTCTGGACCTATATCGGCGGCGCGTTTGCCACTCGCTTCGTACACCTGGACGTGACCGATCCGGTGTCCATCGCCGCCGCCGCCGACCGGATCGATCGCGACGAAACCCCTCACCTGAGGAGCAGACACGTCGCCACCGCCTGGTAGCTAGTGTCGGAATGTTGTGGAAAACAAGGTGGTCTCGAGCCTGTCGACTTGATCATCATCTGGTAGAATCGTTGGTATGTTCGATCACGGGGGTGTGGACTTCTCGGTGTTGGCTTCGGCCGCGCCGGGTGCCGAGCTTGCCGCTGTGTTGTCGCGGATCGATTTGGCTTCGGTGAATGGGCATGTGCGTGTCCTGGTGCGGCGCGTGTCAAGGTTTTTGAGGCAGGTCGGTTAGGGATTCATTGAATCCTTCGGGTCTTGGTCGGTGGGTTTGTTGATCCAGACGGCTGTGGGTAGGGCGGGTGGTTCGGGGTGTTTGCGGACGAACCGTTCGGGGTGGCGTGTGTAGGCGGTGGTGAGTACGTCGGCGCGGGCTGCGCGGATGGTTTCGGCTTGTCCGTAGTGGATGTCTGCCGGGTGGTGCC
>JBOHED010000449.1:0-2490 GCA_050700915.1 Actinopolymorphaceae bacterium
CCTGCTCCTCGCCCACACCCGGATCGACGCGGGGGTGGCGCTCGACATCCGCAAGGGGATCCCCGTCGCGGGCGGCATGGCCGGCGGAAGCAGCGACGCGGCGGCGGCCCTCGTGGCGTGCGACGCGTTGTGGGGAACGAAGCTCGACCGCGCGCGGCTCCTCGCGTTGGCCGCTGAGCTGGGCAGTGACGTGCCGTTCTGCCTCGTCGGAGGTACGGCGGTGGGGGCCGGGCACGGCGAGATCGTGACGCCGGCGCTCGCCCGTGGCACGTACCACTGGGTCTTCGCGCTCGACGGGAACGGCCTGTCGACTCCTGCGGTCTACGCCGAGCTGGACCGGCTGCGGGGCGACCTCGCCGTCCTTCCGCCGCGGGTCCCGGATGCGTTGATGTCGGCCCTGCGTACCGGCGACACCCGGGGCGTCGGCCAGGCCTTGGCCAACGATCTGCAACCGGCCGCGTTGCGGCTGCGCAGTCGGCTGAGCCAGGTGCTCGCGGCAGGTGAGGAGCTCGGTGCGCTCGGCTCCGTCGTGTCGGGGTCCGGCCCGACGTGCGCCTTCCTCGCGCGGAGCGAGGAGCACGCGATCGACCTCGCGGCCCGGCTGGCGGGGTCCGGTTTGTGCACGACCGTGCGCAGGGCATCCGGCCCGGTCCCTGGCGCCCGGATCGCCGACCTCTGACCCGCCCCGCCAGCGCTGGGAATCGGCGTGCATCGTGGGTGGTCCAGGGACTGCGCGGGGGAGCTGACCGGGCCCCGGTTCGGCGAAATCGGTTGCGCCACCGGCCGGCGTTCCGGCAGGGTGGGCCGGACGGCATCGCGCTCCGCGATGCACGTAGGTGAGCGCCGGTGTCACGCCGGCCGGATCGATCCCGCGGTGATCGGGTTCGAGGGACCGAGGAGGTGCGTCATGGCCAAGTCTGTCGTCTGGGTTGGGCGCCGTACCCACCCTCACGTGCATCTCCTCCCGCGCTGACGCCGCGCACCACAAGCACCACCATCGCGTCGAGGCGCGCCTGGAGGGATGCGTTCCCTCGAAGGAGCCTTCTGTGCGCAAGCGCAACCTCGATCTCGATTCCTCTCAGCTCGACAACTCCCTGACCGACCTGACCGACCTGACCGACCCGGCCGACGTGACCGAAGACGGCGACGACAACGGCCCGGCGCTGGCGAGCGCCCTCTGGGACGACACGGACGATCCCGCCGACGACGACGTGTTCAGCCAGTACGACGACGACGCGCCCAGGTCGTCCCGGATGCGTCGCCGACGGTCCGAGGCCGAACCTGCTCCACGGGCGCGCGGGCGGATGACCGAGGAGGCCCGCGCCCGCCTCACCCAGGAACGCGAGGCGGCCGCGATCGCCGACGGTCCGCCGACCGGTTACCGCTGGACCACCTGGGACGATCACGGTGCCCCTCGCGGACCGGAGCCCTACCCGGACTGGCTGGTCACCGACCTCGCGGCGGTCGACACCGAGTTCGGCATCCTCAAGACCGGCAAAGAGGCCGACGTCTACCTCATCGAACGCGCCACGCTGCGCCAGGAGAATGACGAGGACGTGCCCGATGCCGACCACGCCTGCCTACTTGCGTCCAAGCGCTACCGCAGCGCCGAGCACCGACTGTTCCACCGGGACTCGGGTTACCTGGAGGGTCGCCGCGCCCGCAAGTCACGCGAGGCTCGAGCACTCTCCAACCGGACCAACTTCGGTCGCAACCTGATCGCGCAGCAGTGGGCGGTCACGGAGTTTGCGGCGCTGGGCGAACTGTGGTCCGCGGGTGCGCCGGTGCCCTATCCGGTCCAGCACATCGGGACCGAGCTCCTGATGGAGTTCGTCGGTACGAACGACGGCGAGGCGGCGCCCCGGTTGGCCCAACTGCGCCCGGAACCCGCCGAGCTCGCCGACCTCTGGAAGCAGCTGCTCGACGCACTCATGGTCCTGGCCCGGCTCGGCTACACGCACGGCGATCTGTCGGCGTACAACCTGCTCGTCCACGAGGGCACCCTGGTGCTCATCGACCTGCCGCAGCTGGTGGATGTCGTGACGAACCCGCAGGGCGTCCGGTTCCTCGAACGCGATGCACAGACGATCTGCACCTGGTTCGTGTCGCGCGGCCTCGCGCCCGACGTCGCCGATCCCGGCTACGTGGTCGCGCTGGTGCTCGGGGAGGCCGGCGTGACCTGACGCCCGCGCGGCTGGCGCGGAGCGTCAGGGGCGGAGTGGTGCTGGCACCACTCACGGAAACACACGTTCGATCACGGTTACTCACGAAACGTCGACCAGTTCAGAGCCCCGATGAGTCAGGATGAGTACGTGAGTGACGAGCAGCCAGAGCAGTCTGAGCAGTCTGAGCAGCACACCGATCAGTCGTTCAGCGGACTCGACTGGTACGGCCGGGAGCTCGACGGCCATCGCTACGTCCGGTGCGTGTTCCACGACGTCGACCTGACCGAGGCCCGGAGCAGGGGCACGATCTTCGACCGGTGCGAGT
>JBOHED010000450.1:0-3975 GCA_050700915.1 Actinopolymorphaceae bacterium
CGTCCGCAAACACCCCGAACCACCCGCCCTACCCACAGCCGTCTGGATCAACAAACCCACCGACCAAGACCCGAAGGATTCAATGAATCCCTAACCGACCTGCCTCAAAAACCTTGACACGCGCCGAGACGGTGACCCAGGTGGCACTCCCAGTGAGTTGCGCACCCGGGTCGATGTGCCTAGACCCAGCCTCACATCCTGAGCCACTCCCAAGCCCACGGCGCTGAGGGCTTGTGGACACGTTGTGATCTACAGGTTCGACGGAAACCGGACGACTACCCAGTCCAGTTCTCCTACTTCGACATGATGCAACAGTTCAGGTGTCCATGGTGTGGCGATGGTTCCGACCAACTGAAACCGCCGGATGGGATGCCGGTACGAAGTAGGACCGCCGACAGACCAAAGAACACTTCATGATTTACAAGACGGACAAGGCAGACGCCAAACGATGGCGGGACACCAGACCGCCAGGTGTGGTGGCCGGATGGGCACACGAAGATGGCCAAGGGCATTGGCTGGGCATCAAAGACTCGGGTTGAGGGATACATGATCCACTAGCCGCGACTGTCCTACTCGGCACGGTTCGGATACGCCCGCATCAACGCCGAACGATCGTCGCCCGCCGCGCGGGTCAGCTCACGGGTACGACGTACGCCCTGGCGAACCAGGTGCCCACCTGCGCGCGATGCAGGTGTCCCGAGATACCGCGGTCTCCTTCTACTGCCATGACGGCATGAAGGTGGACGGCGCCGTCAACGATCTCGCCTGTGCCGCTCATCTCGGCGGGCAGGGCGTAGTCGGTCAGGGTGTCCTTGGTGGCGTCGTCCGCGGGCATCGTGCTGACGGTGAAGCTGTCTACCGCCCCGATGAGGGACACGATGGCACCGTTGGTGATGCCCCTGTCCTTAGCTTCCCGTGTCAGGGTCTCCAGCAGCTCAGCGTCGCACACTTCGATGACGTGCATGGAGCGGGACTCTAGCGGAGCTGCGGGCTCAGGTCCTGGAGCATGCGGGCAGAGCACCAGCGGGCCCCGGAGTCCTTCGGGTTGGGAACCTCGGACGCCAACCGGGATGCCAGGAAACCGGCCCGGTCGGGAAGCGACAGCGGGTCGGCGGCCAACCTGGCAGCCTCGCCCCACTCCATCGCACACACACGGGACAAGACCGCAGTCATGTAGAGGTCACGTGCCTCGTCATCATGCTGCAGGACAGGTGCAACCTCACCCGCCGACTCCTGCCCGGGGAGCTTCGCGAGAATGCCGGCAGCGTTCACGCGTAGCACGGGCTCGCCCCCGTCCCGCATCCAGCGGCGAAGCTGAACAAGGCCTGGTCGATCCACGAGCGTCGCCAACACGAGGTCAGTGCCGTGGGTGGTCTGCACGGTGGTGAGTGATTCAGCATCGTGGCCAGCCACGCTGGCGGCCATGTCTGCGGCCAGGCTTCCATGGGCCGCCGTAAGGGCGGCAAGAGAAAGGAAGTCGCGGCGCCGCACCCGATCCAGTTTAGCTTCAGCGGTCAGAACATCAGACGAGACGCCAGTCACACCCGCTATGACCTTGAGCCAGGTCGCCGAGGGTATGACCTTGGCCCGCTCCCACCTGCTCACGTCCTCCCGCGTCAGCGTCGGACGGCCCGAAGCCTCGCACAGGAGCATCGCCAAGTGGCCCTGAGACCAGCCCTGGCTAGCTCGCAAGTCGCGGATGAGTCCCCCGACCGACATGGATCAAGCATAGGACGGGAGGAACATGCCCCTAGGCATGCTCCTCCCTCTGCGTTTCGGTTCCCCGAGCATCGGGGGACGTGGCTCAGTGGTCGGTCTGACTGCTCCCTCGCGTTGCCCCGCAGTCCTGGCCACTGCGCCACCCCCAAGCGGACACGGCGGTCCGGAGGCGGGTCGCCGTGTCCTTCAACGCAGAGGAGGGCGACATGCGCTGGAAGCTCGGGCTATTCGTTGTGTTCTTCGTGCTGGGCATCTCGGCTGCGACGGCGGTGCGATTCACATGAGCGGCGAAGTGCACCCCCTCGACTCGGGCAAGCTCGATTGGATATGGGCAGGCGAGCTGCGCGAGCAGGGCTACACCGATGCCGACCTGCTAACGACCTCACGCGTGCTGTCCCGGTCCTGCTCGATGTGCCATGCCGAGGTCGGCGAGTGGTGCCGCACGGCGGCCGGGCACGTGCTTGGCGGCCTGGACCTCCAGCACGTGGCACGTCGCGACATCTCCTAGCGCCAGGGGTTCGCGCCGGAGAGTAGCGTCATTCTTCGTGGGCTGCCCTGAAACTGCCCTGCCAATCCTATCCACGCACGTCAGGCCAGGTCAGAGCGTTGTGCGGGATCATCACGATCATGATCACGGGACCGGCGATGGCTGGCGAAGGCTGGGCGGCGGGTACTGGCGGAGGCTGGGCGGGGTTCAGTGGAGGCTAGCGACGGACGCCGCGACGGCCTGGGCGAGGCGGGTGTGCAGGTCGCGGGTCCGGGACCGGTCCGTGCGTACCTCCACGATCCGGAGGCCCCGCGCCCGTGACAGCGCAGCCTGGAGGTCGCGCCGGGTCCGGACCAGCGTGTACGGCGTCCGCGTCGCGTGGGCGAGCGCCTCCAGGTCCACTCCATGCGGGGTTCCGAAGACCCGCTCGAACGCATCCGCGTAGGCCGGCTGCCCCTGTTCGAGAGTGGTGAAGATGCCGCCGCCGTCATCGTTCACCACCACGATGGTGAGGTCGGGGCGCGCTTCGTACGACCCGCGCACGAGGGCGTTCGCGTCGTGCAGGAACGTCAGGTCCCCCACGATCGCGTAGGCGGGCCCCGTCCGGTGCACGAGTGCGGCACCGATCGCCGTCGACAGCGTGCCGTCGATGCCGGCGAGGCCGCGGTTGCCGATCACCTTCCGGTGGTCGCGATGTGCGATCCTGCCGCCCTCGTCGACCAGCCGGTTCGTCCACGGCGCGCCCGCCAGATCGAGGTCGCGGACCGGACTGGACGACCCGGCCACGAGCAGTCCGCCACCGGGCACCGTCGCCGCGACGTCGCGGGCCACGTGCAGGCCGGTGAAGGCGGGCTCCCGGGCGAGTACCTCCTCCACCGCGACCCGGGCGCACTGGTCGGCCGACAGCCACGCGGTCAGCCAGTCGTCCGGCTCGCGACGCCCGGCCCCGTCGACGGTGCCTTCGAGGGCGACCGCCGCACTGACGCGGTACGCCTGATGGCCCGGGTCCGGCCACGACGGACGCCGACCGGCCACGACGAGCATCACGTCATCCCGGGTGATGAGCTTCGTCACCGCCCGCGAGAGCGTCGGCCAGCCGTAGACCACGACCCGCTCGATCGCGTCGTTCAGTGGGGTGCCCGCGTCGAGCAGCAGCCGGTACGGGCCCAGGGCGTTCGGGCCAGAGCGGGCGCCGCTGGTGGGTTCGGCGAGCAGGGGCCACCCGGCGGTCTCGGCCAGCCAGCGGGCCTGGGCGTCGGCTCCGTCACCGGCGACGACGACGGTGCGCGGGCCGCGTTCGAGCCAGGCGATCTGGTCGGTGGCAAGGCGTTCGATCCGGGTCCAACGACCGCCGTTCGCCCGCCCTGCAAGGGACTCCGGCCAGTCGGCGACGGACCCCGGATCACCCGCGGTCACGTCATCGCCCGGATCCGGGACGAGCGGCTCCCGGAACGCCACGTTGAGGTGGACCGGCCCGGGGTCGCGGTCGCGAAAGCCGCGGGCGACAGCGAGGGCACGCGCCACGAGCCCGCGCCAGTACGCATTCTGGCCGGGCCGGCGTTCCGGTGCCCCGACCTCGTGGAACATCCGGACCGCCGACCCGTAGAGCTTCACCTGGTCGGTCGTCTGGTTCGCCCCGACGCCGCGCAGCTCCACCGGCCGGTCGGCGGTGAGGACGACCAGCGGGACGCCGGAGTGATGCGCCTCCAGCACCGCCGGATGCAGGTTGGCGGCGGCGGTGCCCGATGTACAGACGACCGGCACAGGCC
>JBOHED010000451.1:0-9767 GCA_050700915.1 Actinopolymorphaceae bacterium
CCCAAGACCCAGTCGGCGCTGCTCGAGTGCATGGAAGAAATCCAGGTCACCGTCGACGGTACGACCTACCACCTCGAGCTCCCGTTCATGGTCATCGCGACCCAGAACCCGATCGAGATGGAAGGCACCTATCCCCTGCCCGAGGCACAGCGGGACAGGTTCATGGCCCGGGTCTCGATGGGATATCCGAGCGCGCAGGCGGAGCTGGAGATGCTCGACGCGCACGGCTCCAACTCGCCGCTCGACGATCTCGAACCTGTCACCGACGCCCGCGAGATCGCCAAGCTCATCGACATCGTGCAAGGCGTCTACGTCGCCGAGGCGGTGAAGCAGTACGCCATCGCCCTCGTGACCGCCACCCGGCACTCCCCCGACCTGCGCCTCGGCGCGTCGCCGCGGGCGACCCTGCACCTGATCCGGGCGGCTCGGGCGGCGGCCGCGCTGGACGAGCGTGAGTACGTCCTGCCGGACGACATCCAGACCCTCGCCATCCCTGTCCTGGCCCACCGGCTGCTCCCCGCGGCCGAGGCACAGATCGCGCGTCGCACGGCGGAGCAGGTCGTCGCCGACCTGGTCCGTACCGTGCCGGTACCCGACCCGCAGCGCCGCACCAGGTGAGCCCGATGGGCGGCCGGTTCTCCTCCCTCACCACCCGCGGCCGTGCGTTCGTCGCGGCTGGCGTCGCCGCCGCTGTCTGCGCTCTCGCACTGGGACAGAAGGACCTGCTCAGGGTCGCGATCTTCCTCGTCGCGCTCCCCATCGTGACCGTCCTCGTCGTCGCGCGGACCCGCTACCGGATCGCGGCGAGCCGCGCGATCCAGCCGGTGCGGGTTCCGGTGGGCCAGTCCGCCCACGTCCGGCTGCGGCTCGAGAACGTCGGTCGGATGCCCACCGGGCTGCTGCTGCTCGAGGACCACGTGCCGTACGTCCTCGGGGCGCGGCCCCGATTCGTGCTCGACCGGATGTCAGCCCGGTGGCGGCGGGATGTCGGCTACACCGTGCGTTCCGACGTCCGGGGGCGTTTCACGCTCGGGCCACTCACCTTGCGGGTGACCGATCCCTTCGGCCTGGTCGAGCTCACGCGTTCGTTCAAGGCGCAGGACGTCCTGCTGGTGACGCCCGAGGTGCACCCTCTGGTATCGGCACGGATCGGCGGCGAGTGGGCGACCAACGGTGAGAGTCGGCCCCGTGCCGCGGCCGCTGACGGCGAGGAGGACGTCACCGTTCGCGAATACCGCGACGGCGACGACCTGCGAAGGGTGCACTGGCGTTCGAGCGCACGCCGCGGTGAGCTGATGGTCCGGCGCGAGGACCAGCCGTGGCAGAGCAGGGCAACACTCATCCTGGACACCCGGCGGATCGGCCACCGCGGCAGCGGACCGGCGTCGTCGTTCGAGTGGGCGGTGAGCGCGACCGCGTCCATCGGCGCCCATCTGCTGCGGCGAGGCTACTCTCTTCGCCTGGCGACCGACGCAGGCGCCTCGGTCGCCACCGCCGCGCGCGAGTCGGGACCGTCCGCCGAGGCCGAAGGGCACCTGCTCGACGCACTCGCCGTGGTCGGACCCTCCTCGATCGGGCAGCTCACCCACAGTTCGATGAGCCTTCCGCACGATGGTTCCTACGGCCTGCTCATCGCCGTCCTGGGCGCCCTCACACCACCCGAGGCGGAGGCGATGGTACGCATCCGGCAGCGGGCCGTCACCGGGCTCGCCATCGTCGTCGACGCGCCGACCTGGGCCCTGGCCAAGGAGCGCTCTCCCACGGCCGTCGCCGAGCAGCTCTCCCAGGCGTTGAAGATCCTCCGAGGCGGTGGGTGGCGGACCGTTGTCGCGCACGCTGGCGAGCCGGTGCCCCATGTCTGGACCCAACTCGTCCTCGGCAACACGCACGCTCCAGGTGGCTCCGCCCCGACCAGCCGGGCCTCCCGACCGGGCTACGCGACCGTGGGCGCGACGACTGAGGGCACCCCCGGCGCGTCCGGCACTCCTCACTCCGTCAACGGTCCCATGTCCAACGTTGTCGGTCCCACGTCCAACGGCGACGGCTCGCCGTCGACGACGGGCGACATGGTGGGAGGACCGACCACGTGAGCGAAGCTTTGCGAAGCACGATCGCGGGTCTGGCTGCCACGTTCCTCGCCTGCCTGGCCCTCGTCCCGGCCTACCAAGGCCAGGAATGGCTCGGTTCCGCCGCTCTCGTCATGCTCTTCGTCACAGCCACCGGCTTCGGGCTCCGCCAACTCGGCACGCCTCACCTCCTCGTCCCGCTGGGCCAGCTGGCAGCGCTCGGATGGGCGTTCGTCCTGGTCTATGCGCACGAGGACCTCCGGTTCGGCTTCCTGCCGAGCGGGGAATCGGTCGAGGCCCTGACCGAACGCATCAACGAAGGACTGCTCGTCGTCGTCCGCTACGCCGCACCGGTGCCCTATGACGCCGACCTGGTGATGGTGACGGCCATGGGCATCGGGCTCGTCGCCATCACCGTCGACACCATGTGCGCCACCTTCCGACTTGCGCCGTGGGCCGGCCTCCCTCTCCTGCTGCTCTACAGCATTCCCGCCACGACGGTCTCGGGCGGCATCTCGGCGCTCGCCTTCATCCCCGCCGCGATCGGTTACATCGTCCTGCTCGTCAGCGAGAGCCGCGACCGCCTCAGCCGGTGGGGACGGGTGATCGGGATCGCCGACGACGTGGTCGGACCACAGGACGCTGTACAGGCGTCGATGTTCGGCCAGACCGGACGCCGCGTCGGTGCGATGGTCATCGGCCTCGCCGTCGTCGTACCCGCCCTGATGCCGGCACTGCCCGCAGGGCTGTTCGGTCAAGGAGAAGGCGGCGGATTCGGCACCAGTGGCCAGACCATCAAGGTGGACAACCCGATCGTCGACCTCCGTCGTGACCTCCGACTCCCGCAGAACGTCCCTGTCCTCAACTACCGGACCACGACCGACACGCCCGACTACATCAAGCTGGTCACCCTCGACGTGTTCGACGGCGAGCGGTGGCGACCTTCCCAGCGCAGCGTCACCAACATCGAGAACGACCCGGGAGAGACCAGTCGGCTGCCCGACCCACCGGGCCTCAGCCAGTCGGTCCCCCGGACCAACGTGCGTACGAGGTTCCAGGTCACCGACGCCCTCGAGTCGAAGTGGCTACCGTCCCCGTATCCCGCGACCACGCTCAACGCCCCCGGCGAATGGGGTTACGACCCCGACACGATCGACATCGTGAGCCGAGGGCGAAGCTCGGCCAGCGGCCTGACCTACGACGTGAGCACGCTCAAGCTCGGCCTCAAACCCGCCGAGCTCGACGCCGCCGGCAACGCACCGGCCGCCGTGTTCAGCCGCTACACGGAACTGCCGACCGACCTGCCCAAGCAGGTCAAGAACATCGCCCTACGCGAGGTGGGCGACGCGAAGACCAACTACGACAAGGCGATCGCTCTCCAGACCTGGTTCCGTACCGATTTCTCCTACAACATCAATGTCGAGCCGGGACACAGCGAATCGGCGATGCTGGACTTCCTCGCCGACCGGCGCGGCTACTGCGAACAGTTCGCCGCGACTATGGCGATCATGGCCCGCTCACTCGGCATCCCCGCGCGGGTCGGCGTGGGCTACATGGCCGGGACCCGGCAGCCGGACAACCGCTGGCTGGTGACCGCGCACGACTCACACGCCTGGCCCGAGCTGTACTTCGCCGGCTACGGATGGGTGCGGTTCGAGCCGACACCCCAGGCACAGACCGGGCTCGCACCGTCGTGGACCGTGCCTGACAGGTCGACCCCGTCGGCGCCGAGCCCCGAGCCGACCAGCAACCCCGACGACCCCAGCCAGAACACCACCTCCACCGCCAGCGCTGAGCCCCTTCCCGGCGAGGACGACCGCCTGCAGGGGGCTCCCCAGGCACCAGCGGACCGTGGCATCAGTCCCGTTCCGTTCCTGGTCCTCCTGGGGGTCCTGCTGGTGGGCGCCGTACCGTTCCTGATCCGCACGGCCATCCGGCAGGTACGCCTGTCGTCACGCCATCCGACGGGCCGACTGATCGAGGGAACCTGGCGGGAACTCGCCGACGCGACCATCGACGCCGGCCTGGCCTGGGACGATGCCGCGACCCCGCGGGCAACGGGCATCCGGCTCCGACCGAAGGTCCCCCAGGACGCCATCCCGGCTCTCGAGGAGGTCGTCCAGGCCGTGGAGCGAAGCCGGTACGCCCCGGATCCCGGCACCGCTGGCGAGGTCACCGGGGCGCTGAAGGTGGTGACGCGGGCGCTTCGCTCCACTGGAACCCGAGCTCAACAGGTGCGGGCGCTGCTGCTGCCACCTTCGCTGTGGCGCCAGCCGCCCCGGCTCTGGCGTCCGGTGTTCGGGGTGCTGGACAGGTTGGACAGTGCGGGTGCACGCTCCGTGCGACAGGTCCTGCAACTGCCCTGGCACCGTAGGCGGCCCCCGGCGGCCCACTGAGGCGGGCGCTCGTTCAGCTCGCTCAGTACCCGGACTCCCGGCGGCGTCTCCAGCGTTCCTCCATGCGTTGCATGAACGTGCCGCTGGCCTTCACCTTGGCCTTGGAGCGGGGTTGTCGGCCACCACCGCCGCGAATGGGGATGACCTTGGGCATCTCACCGGCAGCGGGCATGTGCCGCAGACTGGTCGCGACGTAGTAAGCCGACACCAACATGACAAGGAACCCGAGCACGCTGATCACGATGAACGCTGCGACATTGCGCCCGGTCGTCATCATGATCGCGCCGCCGAGCATCAGCACCATGCCGACGACGAACACCACGGCACCCAGCGCCGCTCGGCGGCGTTGTCGGGTGCGCAGGTCGACCCCTTGCAGCGCCGAGGCGAACTTTGGATCCTCGGCGGCAAGAGCCCGCTCCATCTGCTCGAGCATCCGCTGCTCGTGGTCGGAGAGAGGCACCTGACCTCCAACGGGACACTGCCGTGTTTCGATCTTTGCTGTGTTCGATCTTTCGGGCCTAGATGCAGTCTAGGCAGGCTTGGACCGGCACGGTAGCCGACCTCTCACGTTCGACGGTACAGGCGTCTGCTCCGCATGTGTCGCGCATGTGCGGCCAGCCCTGCATGTCGCTCGCGGGTCACACCGTACCTGACGATCAGTCGTAGATCACAGTCGCCGAGCGAGCACGTGGATCTGGGTCGCCAAGGCACGGAAAGTGGGGTGTTCGGCGACCGCGGCTTCGAGGTCGAGCATCGCCGCCGCGGCGGCCGGCTCGTCGGCGAGCGTCGCCGGCGCCAGGTCCGCGAACACCCGCACACCGTGTTCGGCGAGGACGACCAGTCCGACGTTCTCGACTGCGTGCCGGAGCTGGGAGGCGGTGAACCTGCGTGGCGTGGGACTACCCGGCTGCCAGCGGTCACTCGGCTCTGCCAGGACGGCCCGAGCGTCGGCAAGGTGCCCGCCGATGACCTTGGCCAGGACGACGGCGTAGCGGTTGGCGGTGACGAGGCTCAGAGCGGCTGACGGGCGAAGGACGGCGGCCATCGCGGTAAGTGCCGCATCCGGATCATCGACGACCTCGAGGACGCTGTGGCACAACACCAGATCGGCAGCCGAGGCCCCGACGGCCTCCGGCAGGTCGGCGACATCGCCCTGCACCGCCTCGATGGAGCCGGTGACACCCGACTCGTCGGCTCGTCGCTTCAGCGCGGCGAGCGAATCTGGGCTGGGGTCGACGACGGTGACCCGGTGCCCCAGCTCAGCGATCGGAACGGCGAGGTGACCCGTACCGCCCCCGGCGTCGACGACATCGAGCGCGGCGCGGGTGGTCACGGCGGCCTGCTCGGCGAGGATCGTGCGAACGAGACGCCAGACGACTTCGCTGCGTACGGACCGGCGATGGCCAGCCGCGCTCGTCGCCTCGCCAGGTGGCACTCGGCCAGGCCCGCCAGCGGTCCGGCTGTGCTCGGGCACGGACAGCGCCTCCTCGTTCGCGTGGACAACGCCACCCAGCCTATTGTCCACGCATCCTCGGGTCAGGCGGCCGTGTCGCGCGCCCGTGGACGCGGAACCACGGCGTGGCCGTCCTGGAGCGGCTCGCCGAGGAGATCCTCGTCCCTCGGCAACGCCGGCTGGTGTGGGAGTTCGAGCAGACGTTCGACGGCCGCCAGGAAGCGCTCAGCATCGCGAACGAGGTCGGCCGCCTCGCGATCGGTCACGGCCTGGCGCAGACCGGCCTCGGCGGCGGCGCGCTTGCCAGCACCGGCAGCGAAGAACGCCGCCCATTCGCCCAACTCGGGCGTGACCCGGGCGAGCATCGACCAGGCATCGCGCTGTCCGCGCCGCCCGGTGGGCCTGGACCGTCCAGCCAGGACCGCGGCCGCCGCGCGCAGGGCGGCGACGTGCGCGGCGACGTAACGCTCCCCGGCAGTACCGGCCAGTTCGGCCTCGGCGAGCGAGGCACGGGCACGCTCCAGCGAAAGGAAGACGCCAGGGCCGAGCGGTGCCTGGAACTCAGGTGTCGCGTGCGTCCGCATTCCGGACTCCTTTCATGAGTGCCAGGTCGCACCGACTGAACGAAGTCGGCACACCCCGGCGACTACCCCGGGCTTCACGCTCGTCGTGCCAGCAGCCGGGCGAGGCACTTCCCCTGCCCTGCGCACCCCGCCCGGACCCAGCTGGCGCCCGGCGCACCAGTGTCGAGCTGTCACGCCGGACAGATCGTTCGTCGGGAACCCGACTCCCCGACGAACGAGATCGAACGCATGTTCGAACAGTGACAATGTAGCCGGACTCGACAGCCAGGTCAAGAAACCGTCGTCGCGGCCGACGGAGGAGCCGAGCCGCCCTTGGTCCAGTCACGGTCGGGAGTCTGGCAGCGGCCACCGACAGCCGTGGCGGGACGGCGGTCGTCGACGGCGGTCGACGAAGGCGCCGACGACTGCGGCCGGCGGCGGTCGACCTGGACCGGCGTGGCGGGACGGCTGTCGCGGAAAGCCCCGGACACGGCAAAGCGGCTGGGCCCCACCCCCGTGGGGGCCCAACCGCTCCACCGCTCGCGACCCGGCCGCCGTGCCGTTCCGGCGAGGCCAGCTACCGCGCCGACCGGGCCTCATCCAGCCCGTGACCGTGGTCGTTTCATGTCCGAATCCTCGCGACTGGACGGACCGGCGACCATCCGGCGATGTACTCATTCGTCCCTAGGTAGTTCCCCAGGGTCAGCCTGGGCATCCCCCGACACGCTGGACGTCGACGAACAGCTACGCTCCGACGTCTGTGGCGCGGGTGGTGGTGATCGGAGGCGGGCTTGGTGGCCTGGCGGCTGCCGCGCGCCTCGCCAAACTGGGACATGCCGTCACCCTGGTGGAGCGCTCGTCGCGCCTTGGCGGTGTTGTGCGTACGACCGCACTCGATGACCCCGCACGCGGCCGGTTCAGCTGGGACGCCGGTCCTTCCGCGATGACCCTTCCGGCCGCGGCGCGTGACCTGTTCCGCAAGTCGGGCAGGCCGCTGGAACGGGTGCTCGCGCTGGTGCCACTCACCGTGCCGCGTCGACACGTCTTCGGCGACGGCACGGTCCTCGACCTGCCGGTGGGGAGCCGGTCCGGCCAGCGTCGCGCGATCGAGGAGGCGATGGGCTCCGCGAGCGGAGCGGCCTGGGAGCGGATGATCGACGACCTCGCGCCGACCTGGGAACTGCTGCGCACCAGGGCGCTCGAGGTTCCCTTCGCCGGCGTACGAAGCCTCAGTCTCTCCGGAGCCCGCCGACTCGCCCCCGGCCGTTCGCTGCGTTCCCACGCGCGGCACCACTTGCCCGACGAACGCATGAGGCGGGTTCTCGAGTACCCCGTGCTCGCGACGGGTTCCGACCCCGCGGCCGCCCCGGCGTTCACCGCCGTCCGGTCGTACGTGGAACGGACGTTCGGGCTCTGGACCTGCCGCGGTGGCTTCGGCCAGTTCGTCGACGCCCTCGCCGGGCGACTGGACGAACGCCGCGTGACCGTACGACTCGACACCGGGGCCGCGTCGATCACCGACGACAGGCACGTCACCGGCGTCACCTTGCACGACGGCGAGCAGCTGACCGCCGACGTGGTGGTGTCCGGTGTGGACGTACGCACGCTCGCCGGAACCCTCCTGCACCAGCCGCCCCGGGCACTCCGCCGCTCGGCCCGGACGCTGCGGAACGCGCCGCGTTCCCGGGTCGTCCATCTCGGTCTGGCGGACCGACCCGATGACCTTCCGCACGAGACCGTGTTCCACGGAGACGAACACCGAAGCTCACCAACGATCACGGTCCATGCCCCGGACGACGCGGGCCTGGCACCGAACGGTCACCGTGCGGTGAGCATCGTCATCCATCCACACGACACCGCCGACACCGCCGACGTCATGGCGGACCCACTCGACATCCTGGCCGGCTACGGGTGGGACATCCGTGACCGGGTGGTGGCCCGCGTGGAGGACGAGCGGGCGCCGTACGGGCCGGCCTGGCGCGGTGGGCTCCATGCGCTCGGGGTCACGCGCAACCGGACCGCTCTGCCGGGGCTGTTCGCCGTGGGTGGCACCGCTCATCCGGGTCCCGGCGTGCCCGAGGTGCTACTGGGGGCCGCGGCCGTCGCGGTCCAGGTCGGCCGAGCGTAGGGCGCGGAGAGCTCACCCCCCGACGCTCACCTCGTCAGAGGACGCCCGCCTGCGCGACGTTGGTGTAGATCTCCCGGGTCGCGGTCGACCGGTTGAGTGTGTAGAAGTGCAGGCCAGGTGCGCCGCCGGCGAGCAACTTGAGGCACAGGTCGGTCGCGACCTCCACCCCGATCTTGCGTACGGCTGCCGGGTCGTCCTCCACCGCCAGCAGCCGGTCGGCCAACCAGCCGGGGAACTCCGCTCCCGACAGTGTCGCGAAACGCTGGATCTGGCGTGCGTTGGTCACCGGCATGATCCCCGGGATGATCGGGATGTCGCAGCCGATGCGGTGGGCCCGCTCGACCAGCGAGAGGTAGTCGTCGGCGTTGAAGAAGAACTGCGTCACCGCGAAGTCGGCGCCGGCCGCGGCCTTGCGGGCAAGATATTCCGCGTCGGCGTCGAGGCTGACCGCCTCCGGGTGCCCCTCGGGGAACGCCGCGACACCCACGCAGAACTCCCCCAGCTGGCGGAGCATCTCGACCAGCTCGTCGGCATGGTCGAGACCCTCCGGGTGCGGCGTCCACGGTTGCCCGGCGCCGCCCTCCGGGTCGCCGCGGAGGGCCAGCACGTTGCTGATGCCCGCGTCGGCGTACGCGCCGATGACCGAGCGCAGCTCGGCCCGGGAATGTCCGACACACGTGAGATGGGCGACCGCCGTGAGGGTGGTCTCCTCGGCGATCTGGCCGGTGATCCGCACGGTGCGGTCGCGGGTGGATCCGCCGGCGCCGTAGGTCACCGAGACGAACGTCGGAGCGAGTGTCTCCAGGTCGCGCAGGGCTCGCCACAGTTGTTGTTCGCCCTGATCGTTCTTCGGTGGAAAGAACTCGAACGAATACGAACGGTCACCGCGCGCAAGCAGATCAGGGATCGTCGTGACAGCGGAGGGTCTCGTCGACGCGCGTCCTAGAGCCATGCGCCCCAGGCTACTGGGCGGCCGGGCCGGGCCATCTAGGCTGGCAGGCGTGCCGAGGACTACGCACACGCCCAGGCGACGCCCCGCGCAGGCGGGCGGCGAGCCGTCTGGCGCTGCCGCGAACGGTGCCGGTGCCGGCCAGTCGAACCTTGCCGGTGCCGGCCAGGTTCTCGACCTTCCGGGGCTTCGGGAGCGGGTGGACGCCGCCC
>JBOHED010000452.1:0-3776 GCA_050700915.1 Actinopolymorphaceae bacterium
CGCCCATGCCCATGAGGCCGAGGACGACGATGGCGACGACGATCCGGCTCACCCACCGGAACCGGCGCGGCGGCCGCGGCGCGTAGCGAAGCTCCTCCTCCAGGTCCGGTTCGCCATGGGGAAGGCCGTCGTCACCGGAAAGCCGGCCCGACTGCCGGGAAGCCTGCCGGGCGATCGCCGCGGTGCTCAACGCCGCCGTGTGCTCGGCCGACGAGTCGAGTTGGTCGGCTGCCTCGGCGGCGGCACCCACTACGGCGGGTGCGACGACCGCGGTGCCCGCGAGCGTCGTCGCGTGAGGGGCGCCCTGGTCGACATCGATGACGTCGGCGACGACGCAGGTCACGTTGTCCGGACTGCCCTGGTCGAGGGCCAGGCCGATCAACGCGTCCGCGGCGTCCTGGGGGCTGCCTGCGCGGCCCAGCACGTCGGCGATGGCGTTGTCCTTGACCGCGGCGTTGTCGAGGCCGTCGCTGCAGACCAGCAGTCGGTCCCCTGGTTCCAGCGGGATCGAGTCCAGGTCGGGACGGGCGTCCTGCCGCCCCTCGAGCGCACGCATGATCAGCGACCGGTGCGGATGGTGGTCGGCTTCCTCGAGCGTGATCCGACCCTCGTCGATGAGGGTCTGGACAAACGTGTGGTCCTTGGTGACCATCTCCAGGCGCCCGCCGCGCATCAGGTAGGCGCGGGAGTCACCGATGTGGGCGACGTTGGCGACCCCACCCTCGACGAGGATCGCCGTGAGAGTCGTACCCATCCCCTCGAGGTGGGGATCGACGTCGATCCGGGCCGCGATCCGCGCGTTGGCCTCCACCGCGGCCTGGCCGAGCGCCCGCAACGGCTCGGTGTGCCCGGCCCGGTCGAGTCCGCGCACCGTGGTGATCGTGATGGCGCTGGCGACGTCGCCACCCACCGTGCCCCCCATGCCGTCAGCGATGGCGAGCAGGTGTGGCCCGGCGTAGCCGGAATCCTCGTTCCGTGTCTTGGGACCGAGGCCGACGTCGGTGTGTGCGGCGTATCGGAGGGCGAGCGTCATCCTGCCTTCTCTTGGCCAGAAACCTCAGAGGTCATCGTTTGCGCGCCTATTTGTACAGCTCGATGATCGTCTTGCCGATCCGGACCGGGATCCCCGACCCGACCGCCGTGGGGCCATGGATACGGGACTCACCGACGAACGTGCCGTTGGTGGAACCGAGGTCTTCGACGTACCACGTCGTGCCTTGTGGACGTAGGACGGCGTGCTTGGTCGATACGTACTCGTCCTCGATCTGGATCTCACACTCCGATCCCCGGCCGATGGCGAGCGGTGACTCCCCCAGCGGAACCTGCAGGCCCGAGCTGGTGCCCTGGACGACGACCGCGACCGAGGGTTCACCTCGCTTGCGCCTCGGCGGCCGCGACGGCTTGGCCGGCTTCGGTTGCCGCTGGTTCCTGGAGGCGGTGGTGTTGCTGACTCGGGAGCCGAACAGGTCGGAACGAATCACCGACACCGTCGACAACACGAAGAGCCAGAGCACCGCCAGGAACCCCAACTTGATGATCGTGAGAGTGAGCTCGGACACTAACGCACTCCACCTGGGCGACGCAGGACGAGCAACGTGTTGCCAAGGAGAATCTGGCTGCCGTCGTGGAGTGCGGCGTAGTCGACGCGCTGGCCGTTGACCACGATGCCGTTGGTCGAGCCGAGGTCATGGACCGTGACGGTGAACGAGCCTCCGTCCTTGACGACCCGGATCTCGGCGTGCCGGCGGGAGACGCCTGGATCGGTGATCCGCAGGTCGGCCTCGGTACCTCGGCCGAGGACGACGCCGGGCGGCTCGAGCGGGTGCCGCTGACCGTTGACCTCGAGGTACGGCGCGATCGAACCGGCCGCCGCCCCCTCCGGCTCCGGGCCACCGGGGCCCTGGCCCGGGAGTGGACCCTGTCCGGGGCCTTGTCCCGGGCCGGGACCCTGGCCGGGTCCGGGACCCTGGCCAGGGCCGGGTGGTTGCAGGCCGGGACCACCGGGGTAGCCGCCAGGGCCCTGCGGCCCACCACCGGGCATGCCTGGCCCTTGGCCGGGTGGCGGCTGCCAGGGCGGTTGCTGCCGGCCTGCCCCAGGGCCACCGGGTGGTGGCGGACCGTAGCCGGGTTGCTGTCCAGGGTGCGGACCTGGTCCCTGACCTGGCGGGTAGCCCTGGCCAGGATGCGGCTGGCGCGCGTCGGGGTAGCCGGATCGACCTCTCGGCATGACCGCCGCTACCGCGCTCCCCCGGACGCGAAAGCGGCCCGTGGACAGGTCATCGCGGCGTTCGAACCCCACGGTGACCGGGCCGGTGAAGGAGTAGTGCTGGGCGTGTGCGTGGCGGTTTACCACGTCGGAGAGTTCCCTGCTGAGCGTCTGGGCGTAGGGGCCGAGGCGTTCGTGGTCGCTGGGGGCCAGCTCGATGGTGAAGTCGTTGGGCACCAGACTCGAGTCGCGAGACACCACCTGTGCGGAGTTGTCGAGCTCGCGCTGGAGGGCCGAGGCGATCTCCACCGGCTGGACGGCCGAGCGGAACACGCGCGCAAAAGGCCCGGTGACGAGACCCTCCAGACCTCGTTCAAAGCGACGAAAGACTCCCACGGGTACCTCCCTTCCCGCGCAGGGTGTGCCATGTTCCGGTCGATCGTAACTGCCAAGCCCGGGAGTGACCGCCTCCTACCACCCCTAGCCGGCGGCGCGGCCAGGACGTGACCTTGAGTTGCCTCGGCCTGACGCGACGACGATCATGCAACTTGCCCGGTTCGGCCCCCCGCGAACCTCGTTCAGTCGTCATGATCACGCCCGAGCCGCGGGTCTGGTTGCAGCCCGGGAAGGCCCGGCGCCCTCACCTGCGGGGGGACGCCGCGGGACTGTTACCATCGAGGCGCTTTCGGGTCGTCCCGGACGCAACGTCTCACACGCGCGAGTGGCGGAATAGGCAGACGCGCAGGATTCAGGTTCCTGTGCCCGCAAGGGCGTGGGGGTTCAACTCCCCCCTCGCGCACCCACGACGTTCTCCCGGCCCACCTTCTGTCGTGGGCCACGGTCTTTCCTGGGCCACCAGTTGTCGGTGGGCCACCTCTTACCTGGGCCACCAGTTGTCGGTGGGCCACCTCTTTCTTCGGCCACCATCTCCCCGCTCGTAACACCAGGTCCACGGCGCCACGCCGCGCCGCCGTGACGGGTTTTGGCCGGTCCTACGGGGTGCTTGTCCTTGTTTGTCCTCCCATACCGCTCCTACAATCCGATCCACATCATCATGGAAAGCGCTATCCCACTCTGTTCTGCGGGGGCACCGCGGCAGCTTCGGCGGATGTACGTACGCAGAAGAAATGAGGCGTCGTGACCAGCCGAGTCTGGGACCACAACGAAGTGACACGGCGAATCCTGCTCCGCACCAGCGGGGCGGCGTTCCTCGTGACGGCCTCAGCCACCAGCTGTTCGTTCCTGTCGACCGACCCCGGATCGGACGGCAACGGCGACAACGGTGGCGGAGCCGCCAAGAAGGGCAAGGAGGCGCCGATGTTGGCGGCTCTGGTCAAGGACGGGAAGTTGCCTCCCGTCGCCGAACGACTTCCCGACGAGCCCCTGGTCGTCGAGCCGAACGAACGGATCGGGGTGTACGGCGGCCAGTGGAACAGCGGCACACTCGGCCCGTCCGACGGTGCCTGGCTCGGCCGGACCGTCGGCTACGAGACGTTCATGCGCTGGGATCCGCAGTTCCAGAAGGTGATCCCCAACGTCGCCAAGGACATCACGGTCGAGGACGGCGGCC
>JBOHED010000453.1:0-3707 GCA_050700915.1 Actinopolymorphaceae bacterium
TCGAGGCCGCCGGTGACGTGTCGACGTTGCTCCTCGACAAGACCGGCACCATCACCCTCGGCGCCCGGCAGGCCGTCGACTTCCTTCCAGTCGGCGGGACGACTCCAGAGCAGGTGGCGGCCGGCGCCCAGCTGGCAAGTCTGGCCGACGAGACACCGGAAGGACGTTCGGTCGTCGTTCTGGCCAAGGAGAAGTTCGGTCTGCGCGGCCGGGAGCTGACGGGTGCGACCGTCATACCGTTCACGGCCGAGTCCCGGATGAGCGGCGTCGACCAGCCCGAGGGGCACCAACTCCGCAAGGGTGCCGCGAGCGCGGTGCTGCGGTGGGTGCACGCCAGCGGTGGTCAGGTGCCGCAGGAGACCGGCACCGTCGTCGATGAGATCGCCAGCATGGGTGGCACGCCACTCGTCGTCGCCGAACGCCGGGACGGCACGTCACGCGTCCTCGGCATCATCCACCTCAAGGACATCGTCAAGGAGGGCCTGCGAAAGCGCTTCGACGACCTGCGGGCACTGGGCATTCGTACCGTCATGATCACCGGCGACAACCCGCTCACCGCCAAGGCCATCGCGGACGAAGCCGGCGTCGACGACTTCCTCGCCGAGGCCAAGCCCGAGGACAAGATGGCACTCATCCACCGTGAGCAAGAGGGCGGCAAGCTCGTCGCGATGACCGGCGACGGTACGAACGACGCCCCGGCGCTCGCGGCCGCGGACGTCGGTGTCGCGATGAACACCGGTACGCCGGCCGCAAAGGAGGCCGGCAACCTGGTCGACCTCGACTCCAACCCGACGAAGCTCATCGAGATCGTCGAGATCGGCAAACAGCTGCTCATCACGCGGGGCGCGTTGACAACATTCTCGATCGCCAACGACGTGGCGAAATACTTCGCGATCATTCCCGCGATGTTTGTCGTCGTGTTCCCCGGCCTGGAAGCGCTCAACATCATGCGGCTCACGACTCCGGAGTCCGCGATCCTGTCCGCGGTGATCTTCAACGCCCTGATCATCATCGCGCTGATCCCGCTCGCCCTGCGTGGCGTGCGCTACCGGCCCACGTCGGCGTCGTCGATGCTGCGGCGCAACCTCGCGGTCTACGGCCTCGGCGGCATCCTCGTCCCCTTGGTCGGCATCAAACTCATCGACCTCGCCATCTCACTCCTTCCGGGCTCTCTCATTTCGGGAATGGGGTGACCTTCGTGCATGCGACCCTGCGACAGCTCGGCGCGGCGTTCCACACGCTGCTCGCCATGACGGTGATCGTCGGCCTGCTCTATCCGCTCGCGGTGTGGGCCATCGGCCAGGTCGCGTTCCGGCAACAGGCCGCCGGCTCGCTGATCGAGCGCGACGGCCAGGTCGTCGGCTCCCGGCTCATCGGGCAGAACTTCGACGGTCCCGAATGGTTCCACCCCCGGCCCTCCGCGGCCGGGTGGGCCGGCTACGACGGACTCGCCAGCTCGGGCAGTAACCTCGGCCCGAACAACCCCACGCTGGCGACGCTGGTCGAGGACCGCAAGGCGCACGTGGCGAAGGAGAACGGCGTCGCGGAGGCGGCCGTGCCACCCGATGCGGTCACCGCCAGCTCGAGTGGCCTCGATCCCCACATTTCGCCCGGGTACGCCGAAATCCAGGTCAGACGGGTCGCGGGCGAACGCGGCCTCAGCCCCGCTGAGGTCCACCAGCTGGTCGCCCAGCACACCGAACGGCCCAGCCTCGGCTTCCTCGGCGAGCCCGGCGTCAACGTCGTCGCGCTCAACCTCGCGTTGGCGCAAGCTGAGGCCGGTGGGGACTGACCCGTACCCGGGGGGCCAGGACGAAGGCAGACAATGGCAGGTGTGACGCGTGGAAAGCTTCGGGTCTACCTCGGGGCGGCACCGGGTGTCGGTAAGACGTACGCCATGCTCGGCGAGGCCCACCGGCGGGTCGATCGCGGCACCGACGTGGTGATCGGCTACGTCGAGTGCCATGGCCGCGTGCTCACCGAACAGATGACCAAGGGCCTCGAACAGGTGCCCCGCCGACACCTCGACTACCGCGGCGCGACGTTCACCGAGATGGACGTCGACGCGATCATCCGGCGCCACCCCGAACAGGTGCTCGTGGACGAGATCGCGCACACCAACGTCCCGGGGTCGCGCAATGCCAAACGCTGGCAGGACGTCGAGGAAATCCTCGATGCGGGCATCAACGTCGTCACGACGGTCAACATCCAGCACCTGGAGTCCCTGAACGACGTGGTCGAGTCGATCACCGGCATCCGGCAGCGGGAGACAATCCCGGACGAGGTCGTCCGCCGGGCGGACCAGCTCGAGCTGGAGGACATGTCGCCCGAAGCGCTGCGCCGCCGGCTCGCCCACGGCAACGTCTACCCGCCCGAGAAGATCGACGCAGCACTCGGAAACTACTTCCGTACCGGCAACCTCACGGCCCTGCGTGAACTTGCCCTGCTGTGGCTCGCCGACCGGGTCGACGAGGGCCTTGCGAAGTACCGCGCCGAGCACCACATCGACGCGCCGTGGCCGGCCCGGGAGCGGGTCGTGGTCGCGCTCACCGGCGGTGCTGAGGGCGAGACGGTCGTACGCCGGTCCGCCCGCATCGCCGCCCGCGGCGCCGGTGGCGAGCTTCTCGCCGTCCACGTCTCACGCAGCGACGGGCTCGCCGACGCGTCACCGCGCGCACTGGGGCGGCTGCGTACCCTCGTCGAAAGCCTGGGCGGCACGTACCACCAGGTTGTCGGCGACGATGTGGCGACGGCTCTGCTCGACTTCGCGACCGGCGTCAACGCCACGCAGCTGGTACTGGGAAGCAGCCGACGCAACCGGTTCCAGCATCTGTTCCAGCCCGACATCGCCTCGCTGGTGACGCCGCGCTCCGGAGACATCGACGTCCACCTCGTCACCCACGAGCAGGTCGGCACACGCCGGCTGGCGATGCCACGACGGGATCTGAGCCGGCGCCGGTTGATCGGCAGCTGGCTCCTCGCGGTGTTCGGTACTCCACTGCTCACCGCCGGACTCGCCTTCACCGACGAAGCCCACGACCTCGCCACCGAGATGCTGCTGTTCCTCACCCTCGCGGTCGGCGTAGCCCTGGTCGGCGGCGTCCTGCCTGCGCTCGTGGCCGCCCTGGTCGGCGCGCTGCTGTTGAACTTCTACTTCACCGAGCCGTACCACACGTTCATCATCGCCAACCCGGAGCACCTCCTCGCCGTGCTGATCTTCCCGCTCGTCGCAGGAGCGGTGGCCTCGGCCGTAGGGCTCGCGGCCCGGCGTACGTCCGAAGCGGCGCGCGCCAACGCGGAGGCGGCCGCCCTCTCCACGCTGGCGGGCAACGTCCTGCGGGGAGAGGGCGCGCTCGACGCCCTGCTCGGCCAGGCGCGGGAGACCTTCGGCATGACCTCGGCCGCCCTCCTCGAGCGCACGGACGACGGCGACCGATGGACATGCCTCGGCAGCGTCGGCACCGAACCGGCCAGCAGCCCGGCGGACGCCGACGCCGACGCGGCCCTCAACGGCTCCCTCGTCCTCACCCTGCGCGGCCGGGTGCTCCCGGCCGCCGACCGGCGGGTGCTCGAGGCGTTCGCCGACCATCTCGCCGTCGTCCTGGAACGCCGCCGACTGGCCGAAGATGCCGGCCGTGCGCGCAAGCTCGCCGAGGCCAACAAGATCCGTACCGCCCTGCTCGCGGCCGTCTCCCACGACCTCCGCA
>JBOHED010000454.1:0-5412 GCA_050700915.1 Actinopolymorphaceae bacterium
TGTTCGGCCCGCTGATCTACATCAACTCAGAAGAGCTCCAGACGCTCCCGGTGGCGCTCGCGCAGTTCCAGAACGAGTACTTCACCCAGATCACGCTGCTGATGGCGGGCGCGACCATCGCGGTGCTGCCGGTCATCGTCGTCTACGTCCTTGCCCAGAAGTACTTCATCCAGGGCATCACGATGACCGGCCTCAAAGGCTGACAGCTGGCCTCCAGAATCGACGCGTGGCCAGCCGAAGTGGCTGGGGACACAAGGGACCCCCGGGATGCCGACACAACCTGGGGCGTGTCGTCCCGGAGGCCCGTTGGCGTCAGGTGTCAGAACCAGTAACGCCGACCACCCACAGGCCGGCCGACGGCACCGAGAATCCAGAAGATGACACCGATGACGAGCAAGATCACCCCGATGGTCCACAGGATGGAGATCCCGAGGGCGAACCCGAGAATCAGCAGAATGATGCCGAGAATGATCACAGCAGACCCCTCACTGTCGAGGACGGGCCTCCGGGCTCTCGAGGCCCGAAAACCACGTTACTGTCCTGCGGGTTCCCTGAGAGCCTTTGCGCTATACATATGCCTTCGTGCGCGCGGTTTTCTGCCCCAGCACATCGCCTGCCGACCCCGCAAACTGCCGCGAGTCAACGCAACTCCGACGTTTCGCCGACCGCACGCCTCAGTGCGAAGTCGACGAGCGGTCCCCATGCGTCGGCGGCGACCCGCAGGATCGATGTCCGCTCGCTGTCCCGCTCGACGATGCCGATGCTGGGCGGAAAGTGCGCGACCGCAGTGTCGAAGTCGGAATGCAGCAGGATCCGGGCCTCGAAGTCGTACGGCGCGATCCCGGTCCCCTCGGCCACCTGCGCGACCGGATCGGGCGGATCGACGAAGGTGTAGTGGTGACCGGTGAGAGACGGATCTGTCATCCGGTCGATCCGAAACGTCCACCAGGCGTCACGGTCACGGTCGCGTCCGACGAGATACCACCGGCGACCGGTGTGCACGATCCGGTACGGCTCGACCGACAGTTCTACCTGCTCATGGCCCAAGTGAGCGCAGGCGGGCGACGTCGCGCCGGAGGGTTCTGGTCGTGACGTCGAGCCGGCCAGCCAGCTCGTCACCCGCCCAGTGCGGCCGGACCTGCAACAGCGACAGCAGGCGCAGGAGTCGTTCAGCCGTGTCCATGTTCGACTTACTTGACGTGCTCGACTTGCTTGACGTGCTCGACCCGGACGACCGCGTTGTAGTCCGGGATCTTCGCCTGCGGTGACCGCCGGGAGCGGTTGAGCAGCACCTCCCCCTCCGGCCAGTGCACCTGGAGGTTGCCAGGGGTGAGCGGCGCCCGGAGGACCCTGCCCGCAAGAGATCCGGCTTCGCTGTGCAGCACGATCGGGTCCCCGTCGGCGAGACCGAGCTTCTCTGCGTCGTCCGGATTCATCAGCACCGCCTCGCGCTGTGCGCCGGTGAGGGAGTCCTTGCGTTCCTGCACCATGCTGTTGAACTGCTTGCCGCGTCGGGTGGCCACGACGAAGGTGCCGTCGGGGCGGGAGAGATCGGGCAAGCTGACGGTGGAGAAGTGCGCACGGCCGTCGTCGGTCGGGAACGTCCAGTCCGCGCACAGGTGCGGCCCGCCGTACTGCACCGCGTCGCCGAACTCCTTCAACTTCTCGATCCCGGCATAGAGCGGGACGGCGGCCGCGATCTCCGCCCGGATCGCCTCCGTCCCCTCGAAGCTGACCGCCGCGGCGATCTCCGGCCGCACCCGCGCGGCCAACTCGCCGAAGATCTGGTATTCCGGCCACGCCTCCTCGATGCGTGGGCCGGCGATCTCCGGCGAGAAGATGATCCGCCGCTCGGTCGACGTCTCGGTGACGCCGCCGACCATTTCGTACCTCGTCTGTGCCGGCAGGACGAGCACGGTCTCGGCCGGGTCCACCAGCATCTGGCTCGACAGGCAGATGTCGACATGTATCCGCAGCCGAATGCGCGCAAGGGCTTCTTGACAGTAGTCGGGATCGGGCAGCACCTCGAGGAAGTTGCCGCCGGAGCTGATCAGCACGTCGAGGTCGCCCTCGTGGGCCGCATCGATCATGTCGGTCGCCGTCAACCCCGCCTTGCTCGGCACCTCGAATCCCCACAGCTTCGAGAACTTCGCCGCGCCCTCCTCGGTGATCGGCTGGCCACCCGGCAGGACCGTGGAGTACGCACCCATCTCCGCGCCACCCTGGACGCCGGAGTGCCCACGGATCGGCATCAGCCCACACTTCTCCCGGCCGACGAACCCCTTGGTCAGGCCGAGGTTGATGAGTGCCCGTACATTGTCCTCACCGTGCTCGTGTTGGGTGACGCCCATGCTCCACACGAAGACGGCCGTCTCGGCCTGGTGGAGCATCTCCGCGAGCGCACGCATCTCCTCGCGCGTCGTGCCCGCGGTGGCCTCGAGGTCCTCCCAGGACTGGCCGGCCAGCGCGGCCACCAGGTCGTCGTAGCCCGTCGTGTGGTGCTCGACGAACTTCAGGTCGACCCAGGAGTTCTCGATCATGTGCTTGACGACACCGTTGAGGAAGCCGATGTCGCCGCCCACGTTGACACCGAAGAACCGGTCGGTGACCTTGGTGCCGAAGACCGCGCTCTCGATGTTGGACGGCACCCAGTAGCGGTCCATGCCCGGTTCGCGGTAGGGGTTGATACACACGACCTTCGTACCGGCCTTCTTCGCGTGGTAGAGGTACTTCATCGCGACCGGCTGGTTGTTCGCGACGTTCGAGCCGACGAAGACGATCAGGTCACTGCCGATCCAGTCGGTGTAGGAGCAGGTGGTCGCCGCGACGCCGAGCGCCTCCTTGAGACCGAAGGTGCTGGGCGAGTGGCAGATCCGTGCCGCGTTGTCGATGGAGTTGGCACCGAGTGCGCGGATCGCCTTCTGGGCCGCGAAGTAGTTCTCGTTCGGCGTACCGCGACTCGTGAGATAGGTGGCCAACCGGTCCGGTGAGGTGGCCCGGATCTCTCCCGCCGCGAGGTCGAGCGCGTCGTCCCAGGAGATCCGGCGAAAGCCTTGGTCGCCCTTCCGACGGACCAGCGGGAACGGCACCCGGCCCAGGTCGCGCAGCCGGGCGCTCGACATCCCGGCCAGCTCGCCCGCATCGGCGACGGTGGACGCGTCGAACGCCGGCATGGTGTTGAGCCGGAGCAACCGGAGCCGGACGTTGCACAGGTGGACCTCACGCATCGTCCAGTCGCGCATCCCCTTGGTGCCAAGGGCGCAGCCGTCGCAGGTGCCCTTCCGCAGGATCCGCCAGGCGTACCGCAGCTGGTCGCGGTTGTCGGTGAACGCCTTGGTGATCTCCCGGTAGTTGTTCGGCCGCCCTTCACCGATGCCCAACGGTTTCAGGCTGGCCCAGTTGGCGGGATCGATCCACTTCTCGCGCCTACGCATCGACACTCCTCGGGCGACCTTCGAGCGGAACCTCGACCTCCGAGGGTAACCGGCCTCAGGTACCGAACAGGGCGGGGACCTTCACCAGGAGTTGATACAGCCCGTAGCCGAACGGAATGGCGACCCACAGCCAGAGAACGACCGCGAGGAGTCTCATGGCGTCCCTCCCTCCGCCGCGGTGGTGGTCGTCGGGGCCGGCTCCACTCTGCCCGCGGTCGGCTCGTGGAACCGTGCGTGGACCGGCCGGATCAGCTCGTTGCAGACGAAGCCGACGACGAGCAGCCCGATCATGATGACGAACGCCGTGGTGTAGCGGGCCGGACCCTCGACGCCCGCCGCGATCCGGGCGTCGGCGATCGCGTTGACGATCACCGGGCCGAGCACGCCTGCCGTCGACCACGCCGTCAGGAGCCGGCCGTGGATCGCGCCGACCTGGTAGGTGCCGAACAGGTCCCGAAGGTACGCGGGAACCGTCGAGAAACCCGCGCCGTAGAAGGACAGGATGAACAGGCAGCACACCAGGAAGAGGACCTTGTTGGCATTGGTCGTCAACGTCACCGTGAGGTAGAGCAGCGCGCCCACACCGAGATAGAACCGGTACATGTTCTTGCGGCCGACGTAGTCCGACGTGGACGACCACAGAATCCGGCCGGTGGCGTTGGCGAGCGACAGAATCGCGACGAATCCCGCCGCCGCGGCCGCGAGCGCTTCGGTGCTCGTGGCGTCGGGGAAGAAGTCCTGGAAGATCGGCGAGGCACGCTCCAGGATCCCGATCCCGGCCGTGACGTTGAGGCACAGGACCACCCACAGCAGCCAGAACTGAGGCGTGCGGATCGCGTGGTTCGCCGACACGTTCGCGGTCGTGACGAGGGGGCTCGTGCGTGCCTTCTCGGGGTCCCATCCGGCCGGGCGCCAACCCTCACGAGGCAACTTGACCAGCAGCCATCCCACCGACATGAACGCCGCGTAGGCCACGCCATGCACCAGGAACGTCCGCGAGATGCCGCCGACGTCGGTGCCGAAGGTACTGAGCATCGCGTTGGACCACGGTGAGGCGATCAGCGCACCGCCGCCGAAGCCCATGATCGCGAACCCGGTCGCCATCCCCGGCCGGTCCGGGAACCACTTGATCAGCGTCGACACCGGAGAGATGTAGCCGATACCGAGGCCGATCCCGCCGACGAAGCCGTAGCCCACCACGACCAGCCAGTACTGCTCGAGTGCCACACCGAGCGACGAGAGGAGAAAACCGCTGGAGAAACAGATCGTCGCGATGAACATCGCCCAGCGTGGGCCGTTGCGTTCGACCGCCGTGCCGAACACCGCGGCGGACACACCAAGCATCACCATTCCGACGGTGAAAGGAAGCGCGCTCGCTACGCCCGAAATGTGGAGCGAGTTCTCCAGGGGGAGCTTGAACACACTCCACGCGTACGCCTGTCCGATCGCCAGGTGGATGGACAGCGCCGCTGGCGGTATGAGCCACCGACTCCAGCCAGGCGGCGCGATGGTGCGCTCACGTTGCAGAAATCCGATGGGCACGGGCCTCGACCTCCTCGTCGAGAAACGCTGGTTGCTGTCGCCTGCCTCGCGGAGGAAATACGGAGTTTCTCCGTACGAAAGTAACACTTCGGACATCGGCTCGCGCCCTCCACGCGTGGCGATCTCGGATATCCGCGGCCGCTGTCGGCCAAGTGGGCGAAGGTCCCCCAGAACTCCCCCCGCTCGCCTCTGCACGGCGACGCCATCGTCCGGTGGCCTGAAGTAGCGAGGTGGTCGCGACCATGGCTACTCATGCGCGTAGCCAGGAGAAGCAGGAGGAGAGGCGGTCGCAGTGGCAGCGATGTCGAAACACGGATCGACCCGCGGGAGCGGCCTGCGCTCCCGGTTCGAGGACGAGTTCTCGAAGCCATTTCTCAAGCAGTTCGCCGGCCGGCAGGGAATCCGGGTCGAGGACTACGCCGACGAGGGCCAGTAC
>JBOHED010000455.1:0-8742 GCA_050700915.1 Actinopolymorphaceae bacterium
GGACCGCCGTACGCGCCACCTGCTTCCGGGCCCCCCGATCAGCCAGTGCAAGGACCACCGGGGGCTGGCGCCCCGCCACCGCAGGGCGGGTATGGGATGGGTGCCCCACCCGCCCCACCCCCACAGGTCTGGGGCTCTCCCCAGGCTCGCCGACCGAAGCCCAAGAGGGGCCGTGGTCAGACGATCCTGATCGTCGGGCTACTTGTCGGGATCCCGCTCCTCCTGGTCGGCGGCGCAGTCGTCGCCTACATGGTCTTCGGAATCGGCGGCACGGTCAGCAGCGGTCCAACCGGCCAGGCCAACTCGTCGGAGGGCGTCCCGGTCGCGAAGGTCGAGAAAGCCGTGGAAGGGCTCGGATACACCTGCTACGAGACTCTGCAAGAACCCGTCGCCGTCCACTCCTGCTACCTCATGACGCCTGACGGCGCGCAACTCGCCGTTCGACTCCAGGCCGGTCGCGGCGGAGAAACCATCAGCGTCGAGCTGGATGGACGCCAGTCCGACGGCCCTGGCGGTACGCAGCCGCGGGGGGACCTGGTGCCACCGAGCAAAGAGGTTCTCGAAGTGATCAGCGAAGCCGTGCTCGGTCAGCAGGCTGCCGACCTGCCCGAGATCGAGACAGGCAGTTCACCACCCCAGTGGCTTCCGTGGGGAAGCGTGAAGCTCACCGCCCTCCCCGAGCACTCGACTGCGAGCTTCCTGCGGGCGAACAGCGAGCGGGAGGTCGACAAGTCCGACCTTCCCGCGAGTGTCGCCGACATCGAGCAAGGGCTAGCCGAGACAGGATTCAGCTGTGACGGTGACTGTACGAAGGATGCCGATGGCACGGCAGTGGCTGCGCGTATCCGCAGCGACGAAGTCCGCGTCACCATCGAACGGAGCCCGGGCCGCGTCACCGATGGCGTCGTACGCTCGCAGGTGCAGGTCGTGCTCGAGCAGCTGTTGGAAGGTTCCGACCGTTCGCAGGCGACCTCGTGGGCCACTACGCAGGTCAACCCGGAGCACGGGGCCGTACAGGGTGATGCCGGAGGGCTGCACATCGAGATCGAACGCGACGGTTCAAGCGGTGCGGAGATCGTCTTCCAGGCCGCCCAGCCCAGCCTCTGAGGTCGCCGATCCGGCGAGCTACGAGCGGGACCGGTCGCTCGCTATGGGCCGGATACCGCGCTCGCTCGGGTTGCGACCACCCCCGTGCCGAGTAGGCCGCCGGTTGTCGACAAACCGGCGCCGTAAGGGCTTGTCGAACAGGGCAGCGATCTCCTCGCCGGTCGGCAGGTGGGCGACGTTCGGCATCGCCTTCAGCGATCGTGGCCGGAGTGGCAAGTACAGCTTCCAGTCGTGGATCCCATGGCTGTCGTAGCCGGCGGAGACGTAGCTCAGTTCCGGCGGCTCCAGCGATCCGACCAGTTGGCCGAGGTGCTCGGCGCGATCCCAGGCGGCTCCCTTCGTGCAGACGAATGCCAAGGCCCGCCGCATGGACACCGAGGCGATGTAGAACCTGTGCCAGGCCTGACTCATGTCCGGGCTCGCCTTGGCGCCAAGGTAGAGCCCGCCGTTCTCCGTCGTCCCGGGTTCATAGAGGGAGTCGAAGTCCGCGCCAACCGCCTGCGCCACGTCCTCTGGCATCCCGAATGCCTCACCTGTGGCGACGAGGAGCCGCGACACCTCGTCGCCGGGCCCCCTGATGAAGTGGTAGGCCGACGAATGAAAGTCCCCAGCCGCGTCCACGCGAAGTGCGACGACGGTTGGTTCGGACCTGACGATCGCGCTCAGCGCAGAGGGGGCGGAACCCGGACCTGGCTCGTATCCGGCGTGCGAGAACCCCTCGGCAAGCCGGACGGGTGAGATTCCCGGATCGAACCTGAAGTAGATGGTCAGGCGTGTCGCCAACCCATGTGACCAGTCGACCTTGAAGAAGTAGCCGGTGGGTTGGGTGGACCGGGCAAACTCTTCAACTCGTTGCCACCACACATGCGCGAACGGTACGCCCGCCACGAATCCCGCCGCTCGGTCCATGAACGGAGCCGACGTGACCCGGGCCGCTGCGGTGCTCTTCACCATGGTGCCGAAAGTGTCCGGCTCAGCACCGAAGCTGTACTCGATCTTCCACTCCAGCTCAGGGGCGAACCACCGGACATACTCGGCGGCGTGTCGCTCCATGACACTCCGGTCTGGTCTAGGTCGGCAACTCGTTGTAGACGGGAATATGCAGAAGCGGAGCAGGCAGGACGCGCTCCGCTTCTGCATGGACAGCTACGCGGGACTCACCCGCCGATCACCGGCGGTGGGCCGTCGTCGCCGGTTCCCCAGACGTCCTCGTCTTCCTCGAGCCAGGTGTTGCGCTCCTGCTCCTCACCGCCAGCACCTGCGCCAGCGCCACCTCCGCCCATCATGGGCATCATCCCGCCCATGCCGCCGCGGCCCATGGCGCCGCCAGCGCCCATGCCGGCGCCCATGCCAGCACCGCCAGGGCCGACGCCCGCCCCGGCGCCGCCAGCGCCGGCTCCGACGCCTCCCGGCCCGGAACCGCTACCCAGGCCACCGCCACCCGCTCCGGAGAAGCCGCCGCCACCTGCGCGGGCTGTCTCTGTGCCGGTGTCGACGCTTCCGGCACCGGCACCGGTCGAGCCGTCCGGGATGCCGTCGTTGTTGTGATCAGGGTCGTTCGGGAACGGGTCTTGGTCGTCGGGGATTCCGTCGTTATCGCTGTCGGGGAGATCCGGATCGTTGGGATGCGGGTCCTGGTCGTCCGGGATTCCGTCGTTATCGCTGTCGGGGAGATCCGGATCGTTGGGATGTGGGTCCTGGTCGTCCGGGATTCCGTCGTTATCGGTGTCCTTGGGAATCGGCGGGTTCTTCGTCTCCGGGATGTCAGGCTTGCTGGTGTCGGTGCTCGGCGCCCCTGGACCGCCGACGTCGGGACCACCACCGGCGTCTGGTGCGACCTTGAACTTGGGCACCTCGGGAGCGTCGTTGATCTTGAGATCGCCGAGGTAGGACCCCATGTCCTGCTTCGCCTGGGTGCAGGCCTCGCGCTCCGCCCGGTTTGCGTCCATCGCTTCGAAGATTTCTGGCCACTTGGAGTCATCGGCCGGCCAGACGACTTCATCTTCGGTCCGCGTGCTAATGCCCAGCTCGCCCAGCAGGCTCTGCCAGTCGTCGTGGTTGTAGGTGGTGCCACGCTTGTTGGCCTCGGGATCCCCACCGGTGTCGTCGTAGGCGAAGTAGCTCTTGTCGTTGTCCTCGTTCCAGCCGTAGTCGGTGTACGTGCACCGGGAGGAGCGCTTCGACCACGGGATGGGCCTGGTGTGCTCATCGTCCTGCTGCTTTTCGATCTCGTCGGCCGCGGCGTGCAGCTTGGCCCACACGTTGCCGTCGCCTTCGCCCTTGGCGCCCCGAGCGATCTCGTCGGCGAAGTCGACGACCTTCTGGACCTCCTCGAGGAAGGCTTCTGCGGCCGGCCCGCTCCAGCCACCGTCGTTGCGGTCGGTCAGGCGGTTTGCCTGGGTCCTGAGGTCGTCAGCGATCGTCCGCGCGTCCGTCCCGATGCCCTTCCACAGGTTGTCAGCGGCGTACTTGAAGCGGTAACCGTACGTATCGAAGATCTCATCGATGATCTCCGTCTGCTTCGGCCCGCTGTACCTAGTAACCATCTTCTAAGCCCCCAGATACTCAAGCTGCCGACGAGGGCGGAGTCCCGGTACCCGGCTCCGGCGCCATCTCGGTCTCCAACGTGGACTTGACGCTCTTCGAACTGGCGTCGTTCAAACCCTCAACCGATTCGTACTGGTCGGCGATCTTGTCCATCGCCTCTTTCAGGCCTACGAGGACGTCATGCAGGGCGACAACGCTGATCTCCCACTTGCCCAACTTGGTGATGTAGTCCTGCTTGCCTCCCTCGGCCCCCTCCGCTTTGCCGAAGCGCGGGAAGTTCTCGTGATCCTCGTCCTTCGCGTCCTTGATCGCTTCCTTGTGGGGCTTCCACAGGTCCGCAAGCTCCTGAACGCGCTTGGCGAAGGACCGCACGTTCCCTGGGCTTACCGAAGTCGTCATTCCACTTGTCTCCCCATTGATGACCTGAGCACGGGCACCGATACGCGCCGACGTACCGCCGTGCGGAGACCGCATCCGGTCCGGCCACACCCTTGATCGTCAACGCCGCTCGGACCACGCTACGCCATCCGCGGATCACTTCGCAGCCACCAGTTCTGTGCCTGTGGATAACGGCCGATCCCGCTGGCGGCCGGCCGATCGACAGCGATGCCAGGTCCGGTCCCACACGACCGGCGTAGGGTCGGGAGTATGCCTGAGAAGGTCGTCAAGACTGAAGCCGAGTGGCGCCAGCAGCTGTCGTCGGAGGAGTTCCGCGTCCTCCGCGAGGCCGGCACCGAACGACCGGGCACCGGGGAGTACGTCGACACCAAGACGACCGGCGTCTACCGGTGCCGCGCGTGCGGTGCCGAGCTGTTCCGCAGTGATACGAAGTTCGACAGCCACTGCGGCTGGCCGTCGTTCTGGTCGCCGCTGGCCGCCGACCGCGTGCAGCTGATCGAGGATCGCTCGCTGGGGATGGCGCGCACGGAGGTGCGGTGCGCCCACTGCGACTCCCACCTCGGCCACGTCTTCGAGGGTGAGGGTTACGGCACGCCCACCGACCAGCGCTACTGCATCAACTCGATCTCGCTGACACTCGAGCCGTCGGACGGGTCATAGAACCCGAGGGCTCGACCAGTCGTTGACGGCTCGATCAGCCCGTTACTCCCCGATCACTGAGTAGCTGCTTGCGCTACTTCGCGGGTGGATCCGGCCGGGGAGCCCCCCGTGCCTTGCGAAGAGTACGCACCATGCCCCTGAGGGTCAGCCAGTAGAACCCGCCAATCAGCGCGGCACCGACGATGATCGTGACTGGCAGCGCCGCGGCATTTCCCCGCGAGGTGGCCTGGAGCCCCGGCCAACCGATCAGGATGATCATGCCCACAAGAACAATGCTGGCGGCCACGAAAGTGATCCAGAACGGTATCCTCTGCTGTTCCCAGGTCAGTTGAGGCCGCTTGCGGGCCACCGCCATGATTGCCACCGTCACGAGGCCCACTGCTCCCGCGATGTAGAGCGGGATCGGGAACCAGTCTGGTAGGTCAGACACGATCAGGATGCGTCCGGGCGCTCGCCGGGCAGGACGCCCTGCAGCGCGGTGGCGGCCGCCATCAGCTCTGCCTGGAGCGGCTCGACCACACGGACGTCCTCCGGAAGCTCACCGGTGAACACCGGCCGGATCTCGAACGCCAGGTCGAGGATCTGTTCCCGGGTGAACGAACCCGCCCGCAGCCGGTAGGACTCTCCGGAGAGCCGGCGGTACTCCGCCATGCGTTCGCGCCAACCAGGGTTGGACATCCGCTGGTCGTTGGCCTTCATCACCTCGACGAGCTTGTCGAGGACGCGTTCGAGCTCGACCAGCTGGGCCTTGCGTTCGTCGACGTCGAGGTGGACGGTTCCTGCGGGAGCCAGGTCGTCCTTCCCTCGGAAGATTCTCCGTAAGAAGCTCACACCCGGCGTTCCCTTCGTGTCGCTCTACGGCAGGAGGCCCACGATGTCGGCGACTGGCTTGCGGCGACCGGTGAAGAAGGGCACTTCTTCCCGGGTGTGCAGCCGTGCCCGCGCGCCACGTAGGTGCCGCATCAGGTCGGTGATGCGGTGGAGTTCGTCGGCTTCGAACGCCAGCATCCATTCGTAGTCGCCGAGGGCGAACGACGCGACCGTGTTGGCGCGAACGTCAGGGTAGTCGCGCGCCATCCTGCCGTGTTCGGCGAGCATCGCGCGGCGTTCGTCGTCGGGCAGGAGATACCACTCATAGGAACGCACGAACGGATAG
The DNA here is from genome assembly GCA_050700915.1 of Actinopolymorphaceae bacterium. Taxonomy (GTDB): domain Bacteria; phylum Actinomycetota; class Actinomycetes; order Propionibacteriales; family Actinopolymorphaceae; genus Thermasporomyces. Next base: position 5,870 of record JBOHED010000455.1, read on the forward strand.
ACGCAGACGTAGCGCTTCGGCTCCTCCCCCGCCAGGAACGCCGGCACATGGCTCTTGTTGAACTCCGCAGGCCGGTGCAGGGCGAGCTGCGACCACACGGGGGCGAAGTGCCGGCCGAGGGTGGTACGCCGGAACCGGTTGTACGCCTCCTGCAGGTCGTCGGAATCCGGAGCGTGCCACCAGATCAACAGGTCGGCGTCGGCGCGCAGCCCGGACAGGTCGTAGGTGCCACGGACCACCAGGTCCTTCTCCCCCAGCTGGCCGATCAGCGCCTCCACCTCGGCGGCCAGCCCCGAGCGGTCGACGCTGCCGAGGGGATCACGGAGGCGGAACACCGACCACATCGTGTAGCGGATCACCTGGTTGAGCTCGCGCGCCTTGGGCTTCGCCTCGCGCTCCGTCCGGTCCGACTGCTCGGTCATGCCGTCATTGTCCCCGCAGCGTCGGCCGCACCGAGCAGCTGGGTCACCGCCGAGCGCGCACTCGCGACGCAGGCGGGGATGCCGACCCCTTCGTACGCCGCACCAGCGACGGCAAGGCCGGGATGCTCGCCGACAGCGACCCGAATTCTGGCGACGCGAGCACGGTGACCGACCGCGTACTGCGGGAGGCCGCCGCCCCATCGCGCCACGTGCGCGTCGATCGGCTGACGACCGACACCCACCAGCTCCCGCAGATCGGCCGCCGCTCCCGCGACCAGTGCCGCGTCGTCGCGCTGGAGCTCCGTCACGTCGCCCAGCCGACCGACCGAGCAGCGGATGATCACGACATCGGGCGCGTCTTCTGCCATCCAGGACCATTTCGCCGAGGAGAACGTTGCGGCCTTGATCAGGCGACCTTCGACCGGCGGCACGAGGAACCCGGAACCCGGAAGGGTGTGCGGCACCGCCGAGGACGGGAACGCCAGCGCGATCGTCGCCATGCTGGCGTACTCGATGCCGGCGAGCTCCCCCGCCGCGACCGGCGCGACGTCGGCGAGCAGTCGACTGGCGGGACGGGCCGGGCAGGCGAGCAACACGGCGTCGGCATCGACGAGCTCCGGGGCGCGGGTCGGCCCGACGACCAGCCGCCAACCGCCGCCAGGTGTAGGTCGGAGCTCGCGGACGGTGGCGTCAGTACGTATGGACGCACCGGAGGCACCCGCCACCGCGGGGACAAGTCCACCCACCCCTCCCGCGAGGCCCGCGAAGACCGGAGAGTCGGACGCCGGGGTCGCCGCCTTCGCTCCGGCCGCCGCACGGAGCAGCGAGGGATCCTCGCGAAGGTGGGGAACGAGAGCGGGGACCGTGGCCTGCAGCGAGAGCTGGTCCGACCGTCCGGCATAGACACCACCCAGCAGGGGCTCGACCAGCCGGTCCACGGCCTCCTGCCCCATCCGCTCGGCGGCGTACGCGCCAATCGCCACGTCGTCGGTCAGCGGTGCGCCGGGAAGATCGGGCTCCGCCTCGACCCGTGCCATGCCCTCGGCGCTCAGGAGTCCACTGGCCCGCAGTGCGGCCAGGTCTCCCGGAACGCCCAGAACGGTCCCAGCGGGAATCGGGCGAAGGGCGGCGCGCGACCACAGGCTCGCCGCCGTCGTCGCCGCGTACCGGAGCCGCTCGCCCAGACCCACCGCCCGGACCAGGTCGACACCCTCCGGACGCCGGTTGAGGATCGCCTCCGCGCCGGTGTCGACCCGCACGCCGGCGAGCTCGACGGTGTGGAGCTTTCCACCCAGCCGGGGCGAACTCTCCAGCACGGTGACGGCGAGATCAGGCCCGCCCACCTGCCGCAGGAACCATGCCGCGGCGACTCCGGTGACGCCCCCACCCACCACCACCACATGACGGACGATCTGGCGCATGGGTCCACCCTCCCAGATGAGAATCGGACAACCTTCGCTGGCCGTTCCGCGTCGTCACCGGCAGACAGACGCTGCAGACAGATACGGGGTGCAACGAACGCATGCAGCACACGGGGAAACGCCCGGCACCACTCCACTCAGCAGGAGGTCCGCCATGCACCGCCCCGCACCACGCTGGCTCCAGGCTCCCACCATCGTCGTCGCGGCAATGCTGACGGCGATCCTCACGCTTGCCGGCTGCTCGGGCGACAGCGCCAACCCACTCTCCGCCGGCGGGTCGGCGGGCGGCGGTAGGGCGGCCGCCCAGCCTGAAAGCGCCCTGGACGCCGACTCTGCCGAAGACTCCGCGGCAAAGCCGAGCGACGGCCAGACCGGCAGGTCCGGCGGTCCTGCTCGGGCGGAGCTGGAGGTCCGGTCGATCATTCGTACGGCCGAACTGGTCGTACGCACGAAGGAGGTCCAGGCCGCGGCCGACCGGACCGAGAGCCTCGTGACCGCGACCGACGGCTACGTCGCCAACCAGCAGAGCTCGACGTCGCCTGTCGATCCCGTCGACCTGCCGAGTGACACCCGGCAGGACACCGAGCAACTCCGCAGCATCCACCTCGTGGTCCGGGTACCGGTCGACGACTTCGACCGGATCGCCGACGAGATCACGGGAGTCGGCAAGGTCCTCACCGACAAGCGGGACGCCAACGACGTCACCGAAGAGGTCGTCGATGTCGAGAGCCGGGTCGCCAGCCAGAAGAAGAGCATCCAGCGGCTGCGCTCCCTGCTCGGCGAGGCCAAGACGGTCGGAGAGGTGATCCAGGTCGAGGCTGAGCTGGCCACTCGGGAAGCGGAGCTGGAGTCGTTGCAGAGCCGGTACGCGACGTTGAGTTCACAGGCCACGCTGTCGACGATCCAGGTCACGTTCGAGGCGCCGCCGGCCAAGGCCGCGCCGCCCGAGGAGAAGGACAGCGGGTTCCTGGTCGGCCTGCGGGGTGGGTGGAACGCGTTCGTCGCCGTCCTCGAAGGACTGCTGACGGCG
>JBOHED010000456.1:0-14979 GCA_050700915.1 Actinopolymorphaceae bacterium
CGCACCTGGAACCCGGCGACGGCGCCTCACGGTGCCAGCTCGGTGTCCACGCCATCTGCGGCGGTGCGAGGGAAACCGGTGAGAGTCCGGTGCGGTCGCGCCACTGTGACCGGGTCGCCCGTGCAACCACGAGGCGGACCGGGAGTCAGAGCACTCAGCCGTCGCAGCCACCCCATACGGGACGCGTCATCCCCAGGGAGGTCTTCTCGTGCGTACGCTGACCGCCGCCCCGCCGATTCCGCTGCGTGGCTTCCGCTACTGGCTCCTCGCCGTCGCCGGACTGTTGTTGCTCGCCTATCTGGTCACGTTCGACCAGGGCGCGGTGTCGCAGTCGGGCCCTTACCTCCACGAACTGATGCACGACGGGCGGCACCTGCTCGGCGTGCCCTGCCACTGAGGGCGGGGCTGTCGATGATCGGCTCGTTGTTCGTCCGCGGCCTCCTGGTCGGGCTGCTCGCCGGCCTGCTCGCGGGTGGTTTCGCGTTCGTGGCCGGGGAACCCCAGGTCGACCACGCCATCGCACTCGAGGAAGCCGCGGCGGCGAACGAGTCCGCCGGCCATCACCACGCCGCCGGCCATCACCACGCCGCCGACGAGCACGCTGAAGAGGCACCGCTGGTCAGCCGAGGTGGGCAGAAGGGAGGACTTTTCCTCGCGCTCGCCCTCTACGGCGCCGCGGTCGGCGGCGTGTTCGGGCTCGTGTACGCCGGTGTCCGTGGCCGGGTCGGCAGGCTGTCCGAGCCCGCACTCGCGATCGCGCTGGCCGGTGCGCTCTTCGTCGCCGTCGTGCTCGTTCCGTTCCTGAAGTACCCCGCGAATCCTCCGGCGGTGGGAGATCCCGAGACGATCGCGTCCCGCACCACGTCGTACCTGCTCATGCTCGTGGTCGGCCTGGTGTCGTTGGGTACGGCCGCGTGGGCGGCGCGCTCGGTGCGACAGGATGCGCCGGGCTTGGCCCGGGCGATCGCCGCAACCGCGGGCTTCCTCGTACCGGTAGTCGTCGCGTTCCTCGCCATGCCAACGGTGGACGAGGTGCCGACCGGATTCCCCGCCAGCCTGTTGTGGGACTTCCGGATCGCCGCCCTCGGCACCCAACTCGTGCTCTGGACCGGCCTCGGTGTCGTCTTCGCGATCGTGTCCGAACGAGCCGCCAAAAGGAGCCTGCCGCGGTCGGAGCGGCAGGAGTCGCCGGCGCCGGCCTGACCAGGGCTGGGCCGATGGCGATGCGGGCGCGGACGCTGCTCCTCGTCCGGCACGGCTCCACCCCTGCGGTCCGGCGGGCGGCGTTCCCGCTCGACGAACCGCTCGACGTGACCGCACGCTCCGCCGCCGCGGCCGCGGCAGAGTCGATCGGGACGGTCGATGCCGCGTACACCAGTCCCGCCCGCGCCGCGGTCGGGACGGCCCTCGCACTCGGGACCGACCCAGTCGTCGAGCCGGCCTTGACCGACTGCGACCCAGGACGCTGGAGAGGCCGCACGCTCGCGGACGTGCAGGAGGCCGAGCCCGATGCGCTGGCCGACTGGCTCGCCGATCCTGACGCCGCTCCGCACGGCGGCGAAAACCTCACCTCGGTAAGCCTCCGGGTCGGCGCCTGGCTCGACATGCAGAGGCATCTGCCCCCCGGCCGGTTTGTCGCTGTCACCCATGCCGCACCGATCAAGGCCGCGGCCGCCTATGTTCTCGGCCTGACCCACGAGGCCACCACCCGGCTGGACATCGCCCCGCTGTCCGTCACCGAAGTCAGCATCCGTGGCGGCCGATGGCGCCTCGTGCGATGGAACTCCCGGTTGTAGGGCGGTCTCCGCGTAGCTCGGGCCCTGAGACAGCCGTTGACGTCATCCCACACAAGCACGGCTGGCGGACGTGTTGTTTCGTTCATGTGCGACGACATCATGAGGACGAGAGCCGTTCGGGCCGGTCGCAGTGACGCAAAACAACAGTCGGCGGCACCTGTCTCGCCGAAGGCCAACCGCGCCACGGAGATCGCTCAGGCGACTGCGCGTTCGTTCAGTCGGCTCAACAACTGCTCGCCGATGCGGACGACTTCCTGTTTGTAGGGCGTGTCCGAGAGGATGAAGTGGGTGATCCCCAACGCCTGGTATCTGAGCAGCGCGTCGGCGACGTCGGCGGAAGAGCCGACCAGCCAGGTGGTTCCGGCTCCACCGCCGCCGAACTTGCCCGGAGTCGTGTAGAGGCAGGAGTCGAGCACCTCGCCGTGCTCGGCGAGCGCGAGGAGACGATCCTGACCGACCGCCTTGCGCTGGAGACCGTCGGAACGCCGCGCCTGCTGCGCTTCAGACATCTTGGCGACCTTCGCCTCGGCATCGCGCCACGCCTCCTCCGTCGTGTCACGCACCAAAGTGGTGTTCCGAAGCCCGTACTCAAGGGGTGCCTGCGCGCGCGTCCGAGCGACTGGCCCAGCGACTCGAGCCGGTCGATGCGCTCGGCGATGCCAGCCAGCGGTTCACCCCAGAACAGTTGGACGTCCGCCTCCTCGGCCGACACCCGCTCGGCCGCGGCGGAGGCGCCGCCGAAGTAGAGGCGCTGGTGCGTGCGTTCGCCGATGCGGTACGGGCGCGGAGCCACCGTGGAATCCTCGACCCTGTAGTAGTCGCCCTCGAACGACACGTTCTCCTCCAGACACAGGCGCCTGACGAGGTGAATGAACTCCTTGGTCCGGGCATAGCGTTGGCTCTGGTCGCCCTCCGTGTCACCGTAGGCGGCCACGTTGTCGCGGCCGCTGACGATGTTGACCAGGAGGCGCCCGCTACTGAGCTGGTCAAGGGTTGCCGCAGCGCTGGCGAAGTGGGCGGGCTGCCAATAGCCAGGACGGATCGCGACCAGCGGCTTGAACGTTCTGGTGCGGGCGGCGAGAGAAGTGGCGACAGTGAACGTGTCCGGGCGGCCCCACCCGGTGCCGATCAGGGCGCCGGCCCAGCCGTGCGCCTCGGCAGTGCGAGCGAGGTCGGTGGAGAAGTCGAGGGTTCCCCACCCGTCCTTCGTGTCGTCGCCCCGATGCCCTGGCTCGACGGTGTTCGGGATGTACCAGAGAAACTCGTGGCTCAATTTCGTTCCTTCGCCAGCGGGTTGCTGCCAGCCTATCCTATCTACTCCATCGGCTTAGTAGCTATTGAGCGTTTGTACGCAGCCCCCACCGCATGCAGCGAACCGGCGGCCGTGGATGCGCCGGCCACTCCACCGACAGTGCGGATGACGCCGAGCTGGGCGTAGATCGAGTGGTACGACGCGACCAGGGAAGTCCAGGTGCGGTGTTCGGCGACCCAGGCCCGGGCCCGCTCACCCATGCGTACCCTCTCGTCCTCGTCGGCGGCGAGGACCTCGAGCCGGTCGGCGAGCCCCTCCGGGTCTCCCGGCGGTACAAAGGCACCGGTGCAGCCGTCCTCGACGATCTCGCGCAGCGGCGGGAGGTCGCTCGCGACCACCGGCCGCTCTGTTGCCATCGCTTCGAGTGGCTTCAGCGGCGGCACCAACCGGCAGACCGGAAGGTCCAACCTCGGTACGCAGAACACGTCCAACGCCGCGTGGTAGTCGCGGACTCGAGCGAATGGCACGCTTCCGGTGAAGGAACAGACCTCGGCAACCTCATGCGCCACTGCCTGGTCGCGTAGTCCTGCCGCGGCGGGACCGGTGCCCACGACGAGGAGCCGAGCGGGAACGCCACGTCGACGCAGCCTGGCGACCGCTTCGATCAGCGTACCGACACCTTCATACGCATTGAGGGTGCCGATCAGTCCGACGACGAACTCGTCCTGGCGGATTCCGAGCCGCTGCCGCACTTCGCCAGCATCCGGTGGCGGCGCGAGGAAGACGTCGTCCACGGCATTCGGTACGACGACCACGCGGTCCGGATCGACGCCCCGGTTGACGATGGCACGGCGCATCACCTCGGCGAGGGTCACCACGACGTCGGCCGCCCGCATGCACGAGGTCTCGACCGCCTGCACCATTCGGTACAGGTCGGTATCGCCGCTGTGGCCGCGACTCCGCCAGGTCTCCTCGAGAAAACCGCGGACCTCATACACCACCGATAGCCCGAACCGGTCCCGGAGGGCGAGGGCGACCTGGGCGTTGACGTGCTTGCTGTGCGCGTGCAGGACGGCCGGTCTGAGCCGGCGCACCAGCCTGGCGGTCATCGCGACGTCGAGGGCCAGGGCTTCGTCCGCTCGTAACGGCAATCCTCGCAGTGGCAGTGCCCGGTGGTAGCGCACACCCTCGAGGTCGGCGGTCGATCGCGCGGCGAGGAAACCGTTGCTGACCGGGAAGCCCACCCTGGTCGCCACCTGTGCGTCGAGCCCGCTCTGGTTCTGTGTCCGGGCGATCGCATGGGTACGAACCGTGTAGCCGGCGGTGATCTCCGGCATCGCGTTCGTCACGAGATGCAGCACCCGCCCCTGTACACGCGCGAATCCGGCCACAGGGAAGGACCTGTCGGATCGGCTTGCCGCGGGCGAGAGGGCAGCGATCTCGCCGGTGAGGCGTACCCGAAGCCGCCGCCCCGACCATCCCGCTTCCTGTGCCTGGGAACGCGCCTTGTGAAGGTCTCCAGCGCGTGACGCCACGAGCGCCGACAGTGCCTTGCTGGCAGGGGTGGTGCGAGCGAGGTTCTGGAGAAGGGACTCTGCCAGGTCTGGATCGTCGAGCGCCGCCGCCGCGGCAACGGCGTGTCGGGTCCGTCTCGGTGTCGACGTGAACGCCTGGTCACGCAGGGTTTCCAGAGCTTCCACACGGCGGCCGTCCGCGGCGAGTGCGAGCACGCCGAGGACCGAACGGCTGCCGCGGGATGTGCGAACAGCGAGTGCCCGACGAACGCCGAAGGGTAACGCTCTCAGGGCGATCCACAGCGCATGCACTGCGTCCACGTTGAGATGCCGCCACGCCACCGAGGCAATCAGTGGGAGGTTTCGTACGGTGTGGAACCAGTGCAGCAGGTGCGGACCAATCGGTACGCCAGATCGCGCCATGCGTCCTCCACGCCGAAGTCCTGGGCAGTGGACTACTCACTCTAGTGGCCTACTCACTCGATAGGAATTAATTCTCTAGTTAGGCTGCTCGTCCAGAGGAGAGAGGAACCGACCACTGATGTCCAACCTTGACAATGCCCGGCCCCGCGCATTCGGCGCATTCGGCGTACCCGGCCGTGGGTGAACAGGCGACGGACTGCGGCCTTGCGCTCGAGGTCCAGGAGCTCCGCCGCAGACTCGCCGCGGCGGAGGCCCTGCTGGCCGCAAAGAACCGCACCCGGCTCGGTCTCGTCGTACGCCTGATTCGCGCCGCGATCCGGCAGCCACGCCGCCGACCAGCGCTCTGGCGCGACCTTGCCCGGGCCATCGTCGACCGCGCCGTTCCGGCCGGTATCCCCACCGCACCGGCAACGCCGCGGCTGCCGGAGTTTCCCTTGCCTGACAGCCCTGTGACCCGGCCGGACCTGCAGGTGGCCGTCGTACTCGACCGCTTCTCGGAGCTGGCTTTTCGCTACGAATGGGACCAGGTACCCGTCGGACCGGACGACTGGGAGCAGGTCCTGTCCGCACATCCTCCGAGGCTGTTGTTCGTCGAGTCTTCATGGAACGGCAACCTGGGCCGCTGGCGGTTACACATGACCCAGCACGACTCCCCGAGCAAGGAACTCCGTGCGCTCGTTCGATGGTGCCGGGACCGCGACATTCCCACGGTCTTCTGGAACAAGGAGGATCCGCCCCACTACCGCCGGTTCCTCGAGACGGCACGGCTTTTCGACTACGTGTTCACCGTCGACGGCGATCGCATTCCCGACTACCGAACCGACCTGGGCCACGACCGCATCGGACTTCTGCCGTTTGCGGCTCAACCGAGAATTCACAATCCTGTGCGCCGGGGTTCAGGGAGAATTCACCAAGTGGCCTTCGCCGGTACGTTCTTTGTCGAGAAGCATCCTGAACGCCGCGCCCAGATGGACTACGTGCTCGAGCCCGCGCTCGACCACGGACTTCACATCTACTCCCGGATGCGAGGAAAAGGCCGGCGCTACCAGTTTCCGCTCCCATTCCGCAGGCACGTCGTGGGTTCATTGCCGTACGAGAAGATGCTGGCCGCCTACACGTCGTACCAACTCTTCCTCAACGTCAACTCGGTCACCACCTCGCCGACCATGTGCGCGCGCCGGCTCTTCGAGTTGTCGGCCGCGCAAACCCCCGTGGTGTCCGCGCCCGCCGCCTCTGTCGGCGAGTTCTTCGGCGAGGACGTCCGGGTGGTGGCCACCAGGCAGGAGACTGAGCGCGCGCTCACCGTGCTGCTGCGACACGAGGAGACCCGCGACCGGATGGCGCTCCGCGCGCACCGGCGGGTTTTCGACCGCCACCTCTACAGCCATCGGGTCGACACCGTGCTGACGGCGGTCGGTCTGGCCGAACCAAGGCCGGATCGTCAGGTGAGCATCGTCGTGCCGACCAACCGCCCGTGGCAGTTGGACCACGTGTTCTCGTTCGTTGCTGCCCAGTCGTACGCCCCCATCCAACTGGTGCTCGTCCAGCACGGGTTCGCGACGTCGAGTGTCGAACTCAAGGCGCGTGCCACTGATGCAGGAGTCACCGACTTCAAGGCCCTCACCATGGACCACACCTCGGCCCTGGGTGCCTGCATGAATGCGGGCGTCGCCGCGGCTGACGGCACATACGTCGCGAAGATGGATGACGACAACCTCTACGGCGACCACTACCTGACCGATCTGGTGCGGTCGTTCGACTACACCGACGCCTCGGTGGTCGGAAAGTGGGCCCACTTCACTTACCTGGAAGGCCGCGGGGCGACGGTCCTTCGATTCCCGTACGCCGAGCACAGGTACACCGATCTGGTGCAGGGCGGCACCATCGTGGTCCGCCGATCAACCGCTCTCGACGTGGGATTCGAGGATCTGCCCCGACGGGTGGACACGACTTTCCTGGACAAGGTGCGTGCTGCCGGCGGAACCATCTATTCGGCCGACCGGTTCAACTTCGTCTCCGTTCGCCGCGCCGACGAGAACACCCACACGTGGAAGGTGACAGAGGACGACATCCTCGCCGGCCCGGCCCGCCTGTTGTTCCATGGTGAACCCCACCTGCACGCCCAAGTCTGAGAGTGAGAGAGTTTTCGGCGCTATGAGATCCAGAACTCGCTCAGACCCCCACGCTCCGTCGCGCAGATCCGGCGATCGCCCTGCAGGGCGGCACTTCCGGGCCGACGTCGAGGGATTGCGGGCAGTAGCTGTCGGCCTGGTGTTGCTCTACCACGCCGGCCTGCCGTTCGTACCAGGCGGCTTCGTCGGTGTCGACATCTTCTTCGTGATCTCCGGCTTTCTCATCACCGGACTCCTGACGAACGAACTGCGTCGTACGGGAACGATCTCGCTGGCCACGTTCTACGCCCGCCGCGCCAAGCGGCTGCTCCCGGCCGCGGCGTTGGTACTGGCGGCGACCATGGTCATGACATTGGTCCTGCTCCCGCAGATTTCCTGGCGGGTGATAGGCGGCGACATCGTCGCGTCGGCCCTCTACGTCGTCAACTGGCGGCTGGCGAACCGGTCGGTGGACTATCTGGCCGAGGACGCCGACGCCTCACCCGTGCAGCACTTCTGGTCACTGGCGGTCGAGGAACAGTTCTATCTCATCTGGCCCGTCCTGCTGCTCCTCGTGGTGTTGCTTGCCCGGCGTCGCGGGAGAGCAGGCGGGTGGCCGCTCTGGGTCGGCCTCGCGGCCGTGGGAGTCCCGTCGTTCGCGTGGTCGGTGCACCTGACCGGCAACGAGCCCGCCTCGGCGTTCTTCGTGACGACCACCCGGATGTGGGAGCTGGCCATCGGCGGTGGCGTAGCGCTCGCCGCCACCGCCTCGACAAGGCTTCCGCAGGGGCTCGCCGTCGCGCTCGGATGGGTCGGACTGGCCGCCATCGCGGTCTCCGCGCTGCTCTACTCCACCGACACCGGTTGGCCCGGTTCCGCCGCCTTGCTCCCGACCCTCGGTGCGGCGGCGGTCATCGCGACGGGGAATGCCGCCGGGCCGACCGGGCCGATCGCGTTGCTGGGCACCCGACTCTTCACCTGGGTGGGTGGACTGTCGTACTCGCTCTATCTCTGGCACTGGCCCATGGTGGTTGGCGCGGCTGCGTACGCAAATGGACTGCGGGCGTGGCAAGGGCTCGTCGTCGTGTCCGCCTCCTTCGTGCCGGCCTGGCTCACCTATCGATTCGTGGAAAACCCGATCCGGTACACAGAGCGCTTCGCACGGGCGCCCAGGCTGGTGCTCTCGCTCGGTGCCGCACTGAGCCTTGTCGGGGTGGTCGCCGGGTTGGTTCCGGCCGTGCTCGTCACGGCGAGGACTCCGGCCACGTCCGAGGTGCGGGCCGAGGGTGCCGCCGCCCTTGGTGAACCTCCTGACACGGCCCCGTCGGCGCGGCCCGCTGGCGTCGTGCCAGACCCGCTCAACGCCGTCGAGGACGTCCCGGACGCCTACGACCGCGGCTGCCAGGCGGTCGAGGCGTCGGTGGAACCGGTGTCCTGTGTCTACGGCGATCCGGACGGCAACGTCGACATCGTGGTCGTCGGCGACTCCAAGATCCTGCAGTGGATTTCCTCACTCGACACCGTAGGCAAGAAGGAGAGCTGGCGGATTCGTACGTTCACCAAATCGACGTGCTCCTTCTCCGAAGCGGTCCTCACCCGCAACGGCAAGCCGTACGACAGCTGTACGAAGTGGAACGCCGCCGTCCTGACCCGGCTCCGCCAGGATCCGCCCGATGTGGTGGTCACCTCACAGGGAAGGTCGACCGCACTCGACGACCCAGACGATCCGGATCAGGGCAGCAGCACCGAGGCGATGGTGCGTGGACTACGGTCCCGCTGGACGACGCTGACCGAGCTCGGATCACGGATCGTCGTGATCCGCGACAACCCCAACCCACCAAGCGGAGATTCCGTGTACGCATGTGTCGCCGAACATCGTCAGGACCCGGAGACGTGCGCGTTCGACCAGGAAGCGGCCGTGCAACGCGGTGCGGGCGAGGTGTTGGCCGAGGCCGCCTCGGGAATGCGCGGAGTTCACCTCGTCGACATGAGCGACTACTTCTGTCTCGACGGCACCTGCCCGGCGGTGATCGGCAACGTCCTGGTCTATCGCCAAGGAACGCACGTCACGAAGACGTACGTGGACACGCTCGCGCCTGCGCTGGAACGGAAACTCCGCCCCCTCGTCGAACAGGCGGATCGGTGAACCGGCGCCCCACCTGGTTGCCCCGGGTCCCGTTGCCGACCCCGGTCAAGCGGGTTATTCGCCGATGGTGGCGACGGCTGCGTTCGCGGCTCCGTTCCCAGACCCGGCGAACGGTTCCCGCCGCTGGACGGACCATCTCCCGGCGGATGCGCGCCCACGCCCTGCTTGCCGAAGTCGACCAGCTCGTGCCGCCCACACCTCGGCCGCGGCTCGATGTCACCGTGGGCGTCGCCGCCAGCGACTGGACAGCTGCCGGCCTGTCCTGGGAGTGGAACCAGCAACGGTTGACGCCGACCAGTTGGCGGCAGCTCGTGGGCGCGGCGGTGCCCGACCTGGTGCTCGTGGAGTACGCCGACGACATGGTGCCAGGCTGGGGCCCACCGGAGGACGGCCAGCTACCGGAGTTCCTGTCGTGGTGCAAGGCGAATGCCGTGCAGGTCGTCGTATGGGTGACGTCAGGTGCGGACGACCCGGGACGCGCCGCACCACTGGTGTCCTGCGCCGACCGGCTGTTCGTCCATGCTCCCGGTGCGGTCGACACGTGGCGCGCCCGATTCGAAGCGCACCCGGTGGACGTCCTGCTGCCTGCCACCCAGCCGCGCGTGCACCATCGTGGCACTCATGCGGACGCTGGCCAGAGCAACCTGGCAGCTGCACTGGTCCTCGACCCCGCTGGTGTCGGCCCGAAGACCGCCGACACTCTGCAGCGCCTTGTCGGGCCCGGCCTCGGACCGCTCAGCTCCACCGAGCTCGACGTCTGGGCGATCGGTGACGACCCGGACGCCGACCCGATCCGCCGGGAGATCCCGGACGAACTCGGCACGCGGGTCGTAGGGACACGTCCGTACGAAAAGATCGCTGCCCTTCTCCCCCGGTATCGCGTTCTCGTCGACACCGGTCTGCTGGACTCCGCGGCCACCTGGTCCTTGCTCGACGCCGGCGCGGCACACACCTCGGTCGTCTTGCCCGGAGGTCGTCCTGCCGATCTTCCGCCAGATCTCGCGGCCTGCGTCGCCGTGGCCGACAGTCCGCTGACCCTCCGCGGCGAGGTTGTCGCCCGGATCCATCAGCCCGAGCTGCGCGACCGGATGGCGTTACGACTGAACCGAGCGGTTCTCGCGGGTCATACCTACGCACACCGCACCGAGCAGATCCTCGCCAGCCTCGGTCGTACGACACCGGGAACACAGCGGACGGTCTCCGCCGTCGTACCGACCAACCGCGAGGGGCAACTCCCCACCATCCTGGCCAATGTCGCGCGCCAGCGGCACCCGGACCTCGAGGTCGTACTCGTACTCCACGGGCTTGACCTTGCCCAGCAGGAGATCCGGGCTCGGGCGCGCGATCTCGGAATCGGGCACCTGACCATCGTCGACGCCGACAAGACCGTCAGTCTCGGCGCCTGCATGAACCTCGGCATCGACGCGGCGAGCGGTGCCTACATCGCGAAGATGGACGACGACAACTACTACGGCGCGCACTACCTCACCGATCTGGTCGCGTCGTTTGACTACACCGACGCCGGCGTGGTGGGCAAGTGGGCGCACTACGTCTGGCTTCGAGCGACCGGCGCCGTCGTCCTCCGGTATGTCGCGGCCGAACACCGCTACGAGCGCCGGGTGCAGGGCGGTTCCATGGTGATCCGCGGCGACCTCGCCCGCGCGCTGAAGTTCGCGGACCTGCCTCGAGGCGTGGACACGGACTTCCTTGACCGGGCACGTGGCGACGGGGTTCGGATCTACTCCGCGGACCGCTTCAACTTCGTCAGCATCCGAGGCACAGACCGTTCCGCCCACACCTGGCAGGCGGCCGACACGACGTTCCTGACCGCGAGCGGTCGGCTGGCCTTCTACGGCGATCCGCGGGCCCACGTGGACGTATGAGGAGGATCAGATGACTCTCACGAGACGGGTCTCGGCTTCATCCCGCCGCATTGCCAAGAGCCTCGCGTTCGACGTTGCCCGTCACACGGCACGCTACCTTCCCGTGCGTTATGGCCCCGCCTGGTGGAGACGCCTTGCTGGTCGAGTGCGAGTCGCGGTGGCGATCCGGGTGGTACGCCGCGACGGTGTGGCAGCCGAGCGGATCGTTCGGGCGCTGCTCGACACGCCTGACTCCGGGCGGGGTTGGCACGTGATGGCGCTCGCCCGGGAGCGGCGCAGGGACCAGGCGGGGGCGCTGGAGGCCGCCCGCGAGGCGACCAGGGCCGCGCCGACGGGGTACCTCACCATCGAGGCATTGCTCCTCCATCGGGCGCAGGCTGTCCGAGCCGGGCACCGTGCCGAAGCGCTCGAGGTGCTCCAGCGTCTCGTCGTTGTCCCACCGGCGAGTCCCGCGCACATCACCGCCACCATCGAGGCTCTCGCGGACGCCGATCATGCGTTACGGGAACGCTATGTCGAGACATTGCACTCGCAGAAGGATCGGATCGGCCCGGACCGCCGGCGTGAGGCCGAGGCCGAGTTGCGCCTTCTCGACGCCCGCACCAGCGACCCTCAGGCCCTCGCCGCCGAACTGCGGCGGATCGTCGACGAGCTGCCGCGTCCGGTTCACCTCGTCACCCGCGCCTTCTCGGCATGCCAGGCATGGGACCCGCTCGCTGCCTTCCTCGACGATCATCTCGACCCAGGTGCGGGGATCAGTCGTCACGTGCCGCGACGTCAGCTGCGGCAAGCCGCGATCCAGGCCTTCGATGCCGGGCACACCGAAGCTGCCGTGAGAATTGCCCGACACGTGCTCGCCATGTCTCCTGATGACCTGAAGCTTCGTACCAAGGCCGACGAGGGTGCCTCCCAGGTCCGTGTGGCGGCGGACGGTTGGCCAGAGCCGCCGCGCTCATCGCCTACTCCGTACGAGCCACGCGGCGGTGCTGTCCTGTCGGTGCTTGCCCAGTCCGTTCCGTTCACCTCGGGTGGCTATGCCAGCCGCTCCCACGGGATCCTCACCGGTCTCGCGGCAGGCGGCTTGGACATGCGCGCGGTCACCCGGCTCGGCTTTCCGCTCACCTGGTGGCGTGGGACAGGTGGCCGGCAGGTGACCGCCCTCGATGTCGTCGACGGTATTCCGTACCACCGTCTGCTGGTGGACGGCGTTCGGGACTATCCGCAGCACCCGTTGCACAGCTTCATCGAGCAGTACGCCCAGGGCCTGGTGGAACACGCGGTGGAACACCGCGCACAGCTGATCCATGCCTCGAGCTTCTACATCAACGGACTGGCCGGCGCCGCTGCCGCACGGCAGCTGGGCATTCCGTTCGTCTACGAGATGCGTGGCCTCGAGGAGCTCATGCAGGTCTCTCGCCACCCGGCGTTCGAAGGCAGCGACCGGCACCGGTTTCTCGCCACGGTGGAACTCGCCGCCTGCCGTGACGCCGATGCGGTCTTCGTCATCACCGAGGCGCTCGGCCGGGAGCTGATCGACCGCGGAATATCCCAGGACCGCATCGTCGTACTCCCCAACGGCGTCCATGCCGACCGCTTCGCGCCCCGGGCCCGCGACGCGGGCCTGGCCCGGCAACTGGGTGTCGAGAACAAGACCGTGATCGGGTACGCCGGCGGGCTGGTCGACTACGAAGGACTCGACCTGCTTCTGCTCGCCGCAGCGGCACTCAAGGAACGCCGCCGTGACTTTCATGTGCTGATCGTCGGAGACGGCCACCACGAACCAGCGCTGCAGAGCATGGTCGACCGGATGCGGCTGGGTGACGTGACCACCTTCACCGGCCGGGTGACCCACAGCGACATCGACCGGTACCTCTCACTGTTCGACATCACGCCGTTCCCCCGCCTGCCGCTGCCGGTCTGCGAGCTCATCTCACCGATCAAGCCATTCGAGGCGATGGCGACGGGCAAGGCCGTCGTGGCCTCCGACGTCGCCGCGCTCGCCGAGATCGTCCAGGACGGACGGACCGGTCTGCTCGTCGAGAAGGGCTCCGCGGAGGCGCTTACCGAGGCGCTCGAGCGGCTGCTGGACTCCGCGGACCTCCGCGCTTCGCTCGGCCGGGCCGCACGAGCCTGGGTGACGGCCGAACGGGACTGGTCCACGATTGTCCCGAGGGTCGAGGAGACCTACCGACGACTCCTCGATAGCCCCCAACGGGGTCACGCACCCATGGGCGCTGTGGACGCGCGCTGAACGAGCGAGGGCTCCTCGCCTAGATCGACATCGGCGCGCCTAGTGTGGTGGGTTATGGAGCGGCCCCCTTGGCTCCACCCTCGTTTGGCTGTGGCTCTGCAGATTCTCGGTCTTGCGGTTGCCTATTACCTGGCTGCCCAGTTTGGGCTGCGGTTGGCGTTGGTTCAGGCGCAGGCGAGCCCGTTCTGGCCACCGACCGGGATCTCCCTTGTTGCCCTGCTCGTCCTGGGTGTGCGGGTCTGGCCGGGGATCTTCCTGGGGCAGTTCGCTGTCGAAATGATGGCCTTGCCGAGCATCTATGCCGTGCCATCCGCGGCGGGGAAGACGCTCGCCTGCCTGGCTGCATACTTCCTGCTGCGCCGGGTGGGGTTCCGTCTCGAACTGGACCGGCTGAAGGATGCACTCGCATTGGTGTTCCTTGCCGCCTTTGCCGCGATGCTCATCAGCGCCACGGCGGGTGCCGGTGTCCGGTTCCTTTCCGGTGCGGTACCAGCGAAGTACTTCTGGACAATGTGGTTGACCTGGTGGACGGGCGACGCCGTGGGAGTCCTGATGGTCGTGCCGCTGCTGCTCGCCCTTCTACGCTTCCGCTGGCACCCCCACACCATCGACCCGCACCGGCTGGCGGAGGCCGCCTTACTGCTGGTGGGGTCGCTCGTCGTCTGCGTCGTGGAGGCGCAAACCCTCGGAGTCTTCTTCCTCGCATTCCCGTTCCTTGGCTGGGCGGCCCTGCGCTTCGGTCTGGCCGGCACTGCTCCGGTCGCGCTGATCGCGTCGGTAGTCGCGATGTATACAGCCGTCAACGGCTACGGCCCGTTCGCCGATGATGGGCTGCGGACCGCCATGGTCACCCTCCAGCTCTACAACGGTTCCGTGGCACTCGGCGGGCTCCTCCTCGCCGTCACCATCACCGAACGAAACCAGGCCCGCTCAGACATCGACCAAACCGCCACCAGACTCGGCGAAGTCCTCAATCACCTCGGCAAGAGCACGACCACACCCCACGTCCCGAAATGGGTCCGCCACCAGCCACCCGACGATCCAGAGTGACGCCTCGCCTCGCGAATCCTCAGCTCGGCGACGCCGCCGAAAGGAGGCTCAATCCCTTGCAGGGTGAGGGATAGGGCCAGCGATGGCCACCGGACAGGCGGCCGGAACGGCCGTCGTCGCAAGCAGGACCCCGCGGCGCCGAAGCGACGGTCCGCTCGGGGAATAGGCCCTCCTGACCCAACCATTTAGACCTGGATGCAGCAGATCATCGCGCAGCTGCTGTTCGGGCGGCCAGACCCGAACCTCGCGGTGGCCGAGATGTCACCGTGGCTCGCGTCCCACCGAAGGAGGTCAAGCTGCCGATGGTGGAGGCCATGACCCACCCGCCAACGCGGATGCTCGTCCCTGACCCCTCCGTCACACGGTCGTGTCGCGAAGGTTCTTGAAGACACACCAACCCACGGACGCCCTTGTCTTCTCCCCCACGGCGAAGTACATCTACATCGGACGCGACGGACGCGACGTCATGTGGAGCATGCACAACCACCACGCCAACGCGAACCAGCTTTGGTATGACGCGCTCAACAACACACCGGGACGCGTTGGACCACCC
>JBOHED010000457.1:0-6690 GCA_050700915.1 Actinopolymorphaceae bacterium
GTCCTACGTCGAGTTCACCCCCGACCTGCTCGACGACCTCACTCTTCGCGTCGACGGGTCCGAGGTGCACGGCGGTGTCTTCCTCCAGGCGTACGAACCGACCACCGGTACGGCGACCGGATGGTACGCGGACGGGAAGGTTGCGGCTGTGGACCACGCCTTCGGTAACGGGCGGACCCGCCTTGTCGGGACGTTCCCGAGTGTGGGCTACCACCGACACCAGGACCAGGGAACGCGGAGCTACTTCGCCCGGTTGCTGGACTTTGCCGGACACCGCCAGCGGGTGCGGGTCAGCGATCCGCGGGTGACGGCCCGGGTCCACGACGGCGACGGCGGCAGGTACCTCTGGTTGCTGAACCCAGTCCGCGAGCCGGTGCGGGTCACCGCCACACTCGCCGCCACGGCGAAGGCCGTCGACAAGCTTCGGGTGGTCTGGGGCGGCGAGGAAAGCGCGCTGTTCGTCGACGGTCATTCGCTCGACGTCAACGTGCCGGCCCGCGATGCCGTGGTGGTCGAACTCAGCTGACGCGTCCGCGGGGCATCGACCACACTGGTGACCAGTGAACCGGGCACAGTTGAGGACCTGCAGAACAAGTCCCTTTCACCGGTACTACCCGGATCAGGTATCGGGTTCACCGTCCGGATCTCTCGACCCTTTGGTTACTCAGCCCTTATCGGGCTTTCCCCCTTGCTCCACAGGCCTACCCCCATATTTCTCGGCGACCAAACCGCTGCATAGGGACCAAGGTCCCGAGCGCGCGGGACCGTAGCGGTTGGGTGCGGAGTCCGAACACCTACTACACGGGGGCGCCCGCTTCCATGATCATGCGCGAGTGGCCGGGGACGACGTGAGAAAGCCGGACCACACCGTGGAGCAAGGGTCACAGCGGAAGCGACACGCACAACAGGCGCCCGACCTGGATGGTGCAGGTTCGCTCCGGCTCCGACGGTGGCGGCTCTGCGGGCGGCGGCTCGGTCGGCGGTGGCGGCTCAGTAGGCGGTGGATCGTCGGGCGGTGGATCGTCGGGTGGAGGCTCGGTCGGCGGCTCCGGAGGGGCCGTCGGATCGCCGGGCGGACCGAATTCCACCGGTTGAGCCGGGGCGGCTGGCGACTCTTCGGCGCCAGCAGGCGTCGGCTCAGGGAGCGGATCGTCGCGCGGGTCCCGGCCCTGGTCAGGTTCTCTTTCCGCTCCGTCCGTACGACCGGGTTCCTGATTCTCGGCGGTCGGCGTCGGTGTCGGGTCCGGCGTACGGTCGACTGCCGGCGACTCAGCCGGCGCCTGGCGGGCCGGAGTCTGGTCGTGCGCCGCGTGGTCACCACCGGTGGGTGGCCACATGGCCGCGAAGCCGACGGCACCCGCCGCGGTGGTCATCGCCATCAGAGAGAGGGCGGGGTGCTCGCGTACGCGGCGGGCCACCATGCCCGCCGCGGCCCCGGCGGCGGCACCCACCATGAGGCCGCCCTTGATGAGCATCAGCGCCGGACGGCGTTTGCGTTCCGGCTCCTCGGCCGCCGCGGCATCGACGCGGGCCATGATGGCCGCGGCTTCGTCCCGCGATGAGATCCGCTGCAGCGCGCCGCTCAGCTCTGTCCGCAGCGCTGCCACCTCGGCACGCATCTGCCGGTGTGCGCGTCGACTTACGGCGCGCGCGACGAGCCAGGCGCCAACGATTCCCAGCACCGCGATCGCCGCACCGATATAAACCCCCAAGGACACATCGGACGTTGTATCACCAACTCAGCGCACTGCACAGTCCGGGAGCACTCTCGACATCCGTAGACCGGTTCCCATTCCGCTCCATGCTCATTGCTCCCGGGCGCGCTTCATCGGCGACGCCACGTCCGGCCTGAATCGACCCTGCTCATCCCGTCTGCGCAGCGTCGTCGCGGCCGGCACGCTCGAGCAACTCGAGGATCAGCAGCCGCCTGGTCTCTTCGGGCAGCGCCTTGAGTGCCCAGATCTTCTCCGCGGCCTCATCGACCGACAGGGGACCTGTGTGTGCCGGCACCGCTTCGACACCCTCCATCCCTTCGACGTCGCCCGGCTGCATGTACCCCGCAGCGACGAACGCCTCGGGAACAGGCCGTCCGAATTCCACCGCCAACGCACGTACGGTCTCGGGTTTCGGGTCCGAGGTCTTCCACCGGTTGACACTCGACGGTGATATGCCGAGCCGGCGAGCGATCTCATGCTGGCTCGACCGCCGGGTGATCCGTTGTACGTAGTTCCACCAGCTCATGTCTCGTAGCGTATGCGCAATACCCCTGATGCGCGCAACCCGAGGGTCCAATTCACGGACTCGATGCGGGGCGAGACTTGCATTTACGTTGCGCCTGCGCAATACTTATGCCGCACGCGCACCATCGCTCCCGCGGAGCGGCGATGGACCACCGCGAGTGCACTTCGGGGGGGGACATCCGCACCAGGCAGGCGCCAGGGGGCCGCTCCGGGGGATCGGTGGCGCACGGGCATGGGGGTCCCGCAGGGCATGCGTCAGGGGGCCGCTCCGGGGGGATCGGTGGCGCATGGGGTCGGGGGCGGCAGGGCCGGGGTCCGGCCCTGCCGCAGCACGGTCGGGGACATCGGTCGGGTCGGCAGGACGCCCGACCCCTGCATCGTCAGTGCACAGCGATGCTGAGATCGGCTGCTCGAAGCACTTCGTACTCGCTCGGTGTTCGCTTGGACTCGGCCGTACATCCCAACCGCTCGCACTCGCACGCGAAAGGCAGCAGGAGGGGGTCGGGCGGTGCGCTTGGAGCCATGTCGGCGAGCCAGGCGGTGACATTGGTGACCATCGTGTCGTTCTCGAAGCGGCGCAACGCACTCCGCTGCCGCCCGGTTCGTGCTTTCGGGACCTTCGCGAGGGCAGGAGTGAGCAGGTCGATGAGGTGGGTGACGGTCGTCGGCAGGTCCCGGCTTCCATCCACATCGATGACGCTGAGCCCCAAGCCGATCGCCTCAGAACGGGTTCGCGCATCGAGAATCGCGTTGCGGGTAAGGACATTCTGCTGGGCGCGTGCGGGGTCAGACGTCGACTGCGCGGCGTTGAAGCGCGCCGCGAGGGCGCTACGCCGGAAGTCCGGAGTGGGTAGCAGCCACACGCCCCAGTCCCGATCAGGCAAGTACGGCGCAACGAGCGGCGGGAGAAGTTGCGGACCTTCGACAACCACCGCGACATCTCTCGGCATCGCGCGGAGGTCTTCGACAATGAGCGGAAAGAGTTGCTGACTGGTGGCCACGAAACGCGCGGCCAGATCGGCAGGGTCGGGTTCGAGCCATCGTTGATCATGGGTCTCGGCGGTCGACTCGGCGCTCAGCCTTCCCCGTGCGATGAGCTCATCCCTGTGTGCATATCCACGGGCATCGATGCGGTACCACGCCAGGTCGAAGCGGCAGGAGATGGCGCGAGAGACGGTCGACTTTCCCGCTCCGCTTCCGCCGCCTATCCAGATCACCGGCGGTAGATCATCAGTGGACTCCGGCGCTGGACTCGAGGAAAGCTTCTGGAAATCCATGTCCATGACGGTGACTTCTCCCCCGAAAATATTCAAGTCTTGTTCTTTGCGTACCACTTCTGGTGTATTATAAGAGAGGGCCCCCGCACGGCGAAACCGGTCAGCCCAGGCCTGCGGCTTCCAGGAAGCGGTTCAGGACTGCCACGAACTCCTCCGGTGCCTCCCGGTGAATCCCATGACCGACAGCGATGGTCACCAGGTGCCCGGCAGGCAACCGCGCCGACATCGCTGCGATTTCGTCCTGGGAGAACGGGCTCGTCGGACCTCCGGCAACGACCCGCGTGGGTGCGGCGATCTCGGCGAGGCGGTGCCACCACATTGGGTTGGGATTGTTGACCTGCCCGACAATCGCCGGGCGTACCGGCCAGTCGAACCCAAGAGGTCCGTCTGGCCGCTCGGGAACGGGTCGTCCCTGTGGCTTCGGCGGCGGCGTCTCTTCGAGGACAAGCGCCGCCACCCGGTCAGGATGGTCCTGGGCAAGCAGATAGCAGACGACGCCACCCATCGAGTGCCCGACCAGGACAGCCTGCTCCAGTTCAAGCGCGTCAAGCAAACCGAGCACGTCACCGGTCATCAGCTCGAACGAATAGCTGCCCGGCCAGTCGCTCCGCCCGAACCCGCGAAGGTCTGGTGCGTACATCCGCCAGTTCTTGGCAAGGCCCGGCACCACCGGATCCCAGGTCGATCCGTCGGAACCGATCCCATGCAGGAGCACCAGCGGCGGCGATTCCGGTTCCCCCACTGCGCGGTACGCCAGCTGCACCTCACCAACGTCGATCAGACAGGGTTGACTCACCAGGGGAACATAGCGCTGCGGAGTGACGTCACGCGGCCTCATCCGGCCGCGGCGGGTCGTTACCGATCAGCCCGTCGACCGCCTCGCGGAGGAGGTCGGCGTGGCCGGCATGCACCTGATATTCCTCCAGCAAGGTGACGAGCAGGCCCCGCCTGTTCAGGATCCAGGTGTCGGTGCCCCCGGGGACACCCACGTCGAGCCCACCATCGGCGCTGATCTCCCGCCACTCGGCCCTCGCGCGCTCGACAGCTCCGTACCACAACGCATACAGCGCTTCCGGCTCGTCCGCGCACTGCCAATCGTCCTCACCGCCGGCGATCGTGGCTGGCCGACCGGCCGCGCCCGCCGTGAAGCCCTCCTCGACCGCCGCCATGTGCCTGATCAGGCCGGCCAGCGTCATCGTCGATGGTGGGTGCTCTCGGCGCAGCTGCTCGGCGTTCAGCCCTCCGGTCTTCCAGGCGAACCGCCAGCGCACCCGATCAAGAGCGAAGCACAGCACCTCCGGCTCACTGCCGTCCATGTGTGTGGCGTACGGGAAGAGGTCTGTGTAATCCATGGCCGCGAGAATGGCAGAGACGGTGATCAAACGCCATGGACCTGCAGCGTTCTCCTCGGGCTCTGGCATTCTGCAAGGCTTGCCGGGATGGCATGTTGGCGGGGTGGCAGTCAAGGCCCGAGCGACACCGCGCCAGAGGATCGAGTCTGAATGCCAGCGGCGCGGGCGGGATCCTGTGATCTCCGGGTGTGTCGACCTCCTCGAGGGACGCGACGTCGACGATGCGCTCGTGGTCGCGCTTGGCGGCCCGCCCGCGCCGTACGTCCTGAGCGGCGGTGCGGGTGGTCGGCACGGCTACTGGCCCCGGTCATGGGCGGCAAGAGGCGTCTTCCACGTGTGGGATGACCGAGCGACCGCCGCAGTCGTGCGCGCGACCGAAGACGAGGCATCGCGGGTGCGCGAAATGGCGCTGAAGGTAATTGCGCGTCACTGCGTGGACGAGGGAATGTCCGCTGCGCTCGAGCTGCGAAACGATCCTGTACCGCGAGTGCGCGCAGCGGCGGAACGCGCTGTCGTCCGGTTGACGACCCACAAGTCATAGGTCTCTGGGCACGACTCAGCTCGGATTGGGAGCCGGCCCGAGGAATTCGACGCCATACCGGGCGGCGACTTCCGCAAGTCTGCTCATCTCGTTCCGGGGATCCGCATCCGGCGTCGCGATCTCCGCGACCTCCTCGAAGAACGCCTCGAAGCCTCCTGGCGTGACGAGACTCAGATGCCGGCCGCGTTCGGAATGGACCTGATATCCGTGCGGCACAGCCCGTGGTCCCCAGACCCAGGTGCCTGGAGACGCCGTGATCAGGTCGTCCCCGATGAATACGCTGTACGCACCCTCGAGAACATAGAATGCTTCGTCCTCGCGGTGATGCACGTGGAGTGGGGGCACGGCACCTCCCGGACCTTCCACTTCGATAACTCCGAGTGCGCCGTTGGTATCGCTCGTTGTCGTGACAATCGACATGGTCTGCTTGAAGAACCGGACTGACACTCTGCCCTCCCAATGCGCCGCGCCATCGACTCGCCTTGCCCGGTGAGCAGTACGCCGACGCCGTGCTCAACGGTCATCCGGTCGTCGTCACTTCGCCGCCGATCCCGGTCTCGTTGCCGTCGCTGTCGTGGAAGACGTACTTCCAGACCGAGCCGTGCTTCTCGATGCCGACCGGCTCCAGACCCTGTCCGGAAATCCTCGCCACCTCGGCGCCCGGGTCGTCGACCCAGATCATGCTGACGGCACCGCCGGCCCTGCCCGGATCCTGGATGATGTAGACGTACCGGTTCTCGGCCAACTGCCAGACAGCCTCGATGTCATTCGGATAGAAGGCCGGTTCAGCACCGAGTAGCCGCTTGTACCACTCCAGGGCACTGTCATAGTCGCGCACCGGGATGCCCGCGAACACTCCCACCGCCATGTCTGTCTCCTCACGCGATCTCAGGGCCCGACCAGTTCGGCGCCTGTGAGGGCAGACCGGAGCCGACGGCAAAAGTAATCGGTCGATGCGATCGCAATTCGGATGGGTCGCGGCGACGTCTACCCGCCCGGCCGCATGTCCACACCGTACGCACCGATGCCGCGGCTGCAACATTGGGGCGCTGGCGAACGCGTCAGAATGTAGCGATCGGGTTGACCGGGCTTCCGGACGTACCGGCGAACCGGATCGGCGCGACGGCGAGGTGGAAGTCCCACTGGCCGAGCTCGGCGGCTGTCGTCGCGCACCCCTCCAGGTCGCAGTTGTCGAGCAGCCACAGACCCATCGCGACGAGGCTCACGGCGTGAACCGGCATCAACACGTCCTCGTACCCCGACGGCTGAACGTCCTGAGG